>JAIDCC010000099.1 GCA_029056055.1 Duncaniella sp. | reverse complement strand
AACTAAAAAATCTAATTTTGGGCCAAAATATGCAATTCTCAGAGGCCTTCATTAAGGGTAGTTCTGCAACACCCTCCTCGCAGACCCACGACGTCGGAGATCCCCGACCAATATTACCCACGTCGCCGCGGGCGCAATGTATTGCGCCCCTACCGGACACGCAACATTCGGGGAGGGGCCGCGTGGTAATTATCTGTTTCGAGAAGAACGCGCTGTGGAGTGTCACGAACTTCATTTTGCTATTTCCTTAACGGAGGCGTGTAGAGGGGGATTTGTTTGGCGATGTGGCGGAAATTTCTTACTTTTGCAGTGAAATCCGGCGGGCGCGACACGCCCCGCGGGCCGAAAATCATCCAAACCGTTATGCAGATTCTACGAAGAGGCAAGAGTGTTCCCGTGTGGTGCTATCACGTGGCGGCGTTTGTCGCCGTGACGGCATGGGCTTTTTCGTTCATATTCACCAAACTGCTCCTCGAGCACGGGCTTCATCCGATAGAAATCTACGTCTATCGCACGGTGATAGCCTACGTGGCGCTCCTGAGCGTGTGCCACAAGCGCTTCTTCGCCTCGTCGCTAAAAGACGAGCTGCTGCTGGTGTTGTGCGGCCTCGTGGGCGGCTCGGTCTACTTCATCGCCGAAAACGTGGCTCTCGAATACACGCTCGTCAGCAACGTGTCGCTCATCACGTCGCTGCCGCCGCTTCTCACGGTGTTGCTCGTCGGGCTAATCTACAAATCGAGTCGGCCCGGGCGCGGCGCCTACATCGGTTCGGCCGTGGCTTTCCTCGGCGTCGGGCTCGTGATTTTCAATTCGTCGTTCAACATGGCCATCAACCCCATCGGCGACCTCCTCTCGCTGCTCGCGGCCTTCTGCTGGACCCTCTACTCGCTCCTGCTCAAACCCCTCAACGCCCACTACGACGCACAGTTCATCACGCGCAAAGTGTTTTTCTACGGCGTGCTGACCGCCCTCCCCTTCATGCTCGTCGAGCCGACGGTCAACGGCCCCTCGGTGTTGCTCGACCCTGAAGTGCTCGGCTCGTTCCTCTTCTTGGGTCTCGTCTGCTCAATGGGCGCCTACCTGCTCTGGGCCGTCGCCGTGGTCAACATCGGAGCCGTCACCACCTCAAACTATCTCTACTTTCAGCCGGTCATCACCATGGTGGCCTCAATCTTCCTCCTGGGCGAGCGCGTCACCCTCATCGGCGGGGCAGGCTGCGCCCTCATCCTCACCGGCGTATGGCTCGCCGACTTCCTTCAGAAGCGAATGAGCAAGTGAGCCACACACAGCCGGCGGCAGATTCCATCAGTCACTTCTTACCACATTACCATAATGCGAAAACCACTTCTCACCCTCCTCCTCGCCGGAGCCGCGATGCTCGAAGCCGGAGCCGTCACACCCCTCTGGCTGCGCGACGTAAGCCTCTCGCCCGACGGGAGCACACTGCTCTTCACCTACAAGGGCGACATCTTCACCGTCGGCGCCAACGGCGGTAAGGCCACTCGCCTCACCACCACTCCCTCCTACGAACAGATGCCCCTCTGGAGCCCCGACGGCTCGCAGATAGCCTTCGCCTCCGACCGCAACGGAGGCACCGACATCTACATCATGCCCGCCACCGGCGGCGAGGCCACACGCCTCACCTTCAACTCGGCCGAAGAGCTCCCCGAAGCCTTCACCCCCGACGGCAAGGCCGTGGTCTACTCGGCCGCCATCCAGGCTCCCGCCGAAAGCCGCGTGTTTCCCTCGCGCCGCCTCACGCAGCTCTGGAGCGTAAGCACCACGGGAGGCCGGCCCCAACGCATTCTGGCCACACCCGCCAAAAATCCCTCGTTCCTGCCCGACGGCAAATCGTTTCTCTACCACGACGTGAAGGGCATGGAAGACGAGTGGCGCAAACACCACACCTCGTCGGTCACCCGCGACATCTGGCGCTATGACGCCGCCACCGGCCGCCACACCAACCTGACCTCTCGCCCCGGCGAAGACCGTCAGCCCGTGGTGAGCCCCGACGGCTCGAAAATGTTCTTCCTCAGCGAGAGAGACGGTGGCTCGTTCAACGTCTACGTGGCCGACCTCGCCAACCCCTCGGCAGCCACCGCGCTCACGAGCTTCGACACCCACCCCGTGCGCTTCCTCTCGCGCGGCGCGAACGGTCTGCTCGCATTCACCTACAACGGCGAAATCTACACCATGCCCGACACCGGCGGCCAGCCCCGCAAGGTAGACATCGACATCCTGCTCGACACCCCCGACGAGCCTGTCTACCGCTCGTTCAGCTCGGGCGCCGATGAGGCCGCCGTCTCGCCCAACGGCAAGGAAGTGGCCTTCGCCCACCGCGGCGACATCTTCGTCACCTCGACCGACTACAAGACCACCCGTCAGGTCTCCGACACCCCCGCCCACGAAAGCACCCCGACATGGGACTCTGACAACCGCACCATCTATTACACCTCCGACCGCGGCGGACACAACAACATCTATCGCGCACGCATAGGACGCGCCGACGACCCCAACTTCGCCAACGCCACCCTCATCGACGAGACGCCCCTCTTCAACGACGGCATCGACCGTTGCAAGCCCCTCGTCTCGCCTGACGGCTCGAAAATGGCCTTCGTGCAAGACCGTCGCAAAATCGCCGTGATGGACCTCAACTCGCGCGCCGTGCGCCTGCTCACCAACGGCGAGACCATCACCTCGCGCGACGGCGACATGGAGCTCTCATGGAGTCCCGACTCGAAATGGCTCGCCGCTACTATCGACGTGCATCAGCGCGACCCCTACTATGACATCGCCATCATCGACACCGACTCGGGCGAGATGATTAACCTCACCGACGACGCCTACATGAACCTCAACCCCCACTGGGCGATGGACGGCAACGCCGTGATTTTCGAGTCTGACCGCTACGGCATGAAAAACCACGCTTCGTGGGGCGCTACGAGCGATATCCTCATAGCTTTCCTCAACCGCGAGGCCTACGACCGCTTCCGCCTCTCCGAAGAAGACTTCGAGCTCTCGCAGCAACTCTCGAAAAACAAGAAAGCTGCCGCCAAGACCGACACTCCCGCCAAGGGCAAGGGCGGCAAGAAGGGCAAGAAAGCCGCCAAGACCGACGACACCGCCGCTGCGTCTGCCGCCGCCGACAAGGCTGTCAAGGTGGAGCGCGACGGCATACGCGACCGCATCGTGCGCCTCACGCCCTTCTCGGGGCTCGTCGGCGACTCATACGTCGACAAGGATGGCGAACACCTATACTGGACCGTGCGCGGCGACGACGGCCTCGACCTCTGGCGCACCCACCTGCGCAAGGGCGACACCGAGCGCTACAAACGCCTCGGCTCAAGCTCCGTCTCGCTCCAGCCCGATGCCGAGGGCAGCTATCTCTTCCTCCTCGGCCCGTCGTCGATGAAAAAGATGGGTCTCTCGTCGGGCAAGATGGAGACAATCTCCTACTCGGCACGCACGCGCCTCGACCCCGAAGCCGAGCGCGAATACATGTATGGCTCGATGGTCAACGAAGAGGCCGAACGTTTCTATCGCCCCGACATGCACGGCGTCGACTGGACAGCGATGAGCGAAAACTACCGCCGCTTCCTGCCCCACATCTCCAATAACGCCGACTTTGCCGAAATGGCCTCCGAACTGCTGGGCGAACTCAACGCTTCTCACACCGGCGCACGCTACTACGGCCCCTCGGCCAAGGAGGCCACGGCCTCGCTCGGTCTCATCTACGACCTCGCCTACGACGGCCCCGGTCTGAAGGTGGCCGAGGTCATAGCCGACGGCCCCTTCAGCTTTGCCGACTCGCGCATGAAGCCCGGCTCTGTCATCACGGCCGTCAACGGCTCCGAACTCAAGGCCGATGCCGACCCCCTCGCCATGCTCAACACTCTCGTGGGCAAGAAGACTCTCGTGGCTTTCACCACCCCCGACGGCGCCAAGACCGAGGAAGTGGTGCTCCCCATCGACTCGTATGACGAAAACTCGCTGCTCTACAAACGTTGGGTGGAGCGCAACCGTCAGGCCGTCGACTCCCTCTCGGGCGGTCGCCTCGGCTACGTACACCTCAGCTCGATGAGCGACGACTCCTACCGCACCATCTATGCCGACGTCCTCGGCCGATACTTCGACAAGGAAGGCATCGTCATCGACACCCGCTGGAACGGCGGCGGCCGTCTCCACGAGGACATCGAGGTGCTCTTCAGCGGCAAAAAGTATCTCACGCAATACATCAAGGGCGTCAAGAGCGGCGAAATGCCCTCGCGACGTTGGCTCCGCCCCTCGGTGATGATTACCTGCGAGGCAAACTACTCCAACGCCCACGGCACCCCCTTCATGTATAAGACCTGCCGCCTCGGCAAGGTGGTAGGTATGCCCGTCCCCGGCACGATGACCTCCGTCAACTGGGTTGAGATGCAAGACCCCACGCTCGTCTACGGCATCCCCGTCGTCGGCTTCATGACTGCTCAGGGCAACTACCTCGAAAACACCCAGCTCGAACCTGATGTCAAGGTGGCCAACGATCCCGCCACCGTCGTCACCGGCACCGACCTCCAGCTCGCCACCGCCGTCCGCACCCTCCTCTCCGACCTCGACGCCAAGTAATCCCCCGCCCTCCGTGCCCCAGGCAAAAAGGTAGGGACGCGCCAAGGCGCAATGCGGTTCAAATAGGGGATTGACCACATCCCCGGAGGGAATGCATTGCGCTGTAATCGCCTGATTAGCAGGTAGGGACGCGCCATGGCGCGTCCGCCGAGGCCCACGATGTCGAATTTGCCTCGTCGCGAGCGTATTATAATTGAATTTCCCGATTTCACCCCCATTACAGCTGCCTGTAGTGGGGGTGTGTCATACGCGAAAATCCCGCGCCGGCCACCCCCAATCCCGGCGCGGAACAATCGCGACCATGTACGGACTTTTACCTTTGCAGAGTGAAATAAAGACAATAAAAAGCCAAAAAAATTGTTAAAAAGAAAGGCGG
>JAIDCC010000098.1 GCA_029056055.1 Duncaniella sp. | reverse complement strand
AAACTAAAAAATCTAATTTTGGGCCAAAATATGCAATTCTCAGAGGCCTTCATTAAGGGTAGTTCTGCAACACCCTCCCTACAAATTTGCTCCCCGGCACGACGGATGCGTTCTTCAGCAAATTGAGGGATTGTTTCAAAGGTCAATTCTACATTTGCAGGATTTTCCATCTTCTCTGGTGCTTGCACCAAGATATATTTTCGTGTTCCACCATCGGCCGCGTTAAGCTCCATTACTGCCTGTGCGAATGTGCCACTACCACTAAAGAAGTCAAGAACGATGCAGTCCTCAGGTGCAGTATAAAGAGCGAGACAGCGTTTCAGAAGTTCAACCGGCTTAGGATAGTCGAAGTATTTTTTTCCATCAAAAAGTTTTGCCAACTTTTGAGTAGCAGCTTGAGAGTGGTCAACTTCGGTATATTTCCAAATAGTCATTGGAGTAATACCTGTCTTACGAAGTTCTGAACGAAAACGTTTTATGCGAGGCACTCCATCGCCGTTTGGGCCGAACCAAATACGATTGTCTTGGAGTCTCTCGCGGAACGCGTTCCGCGAGAGACTCCAGCTGCGCGCAGCTGGAGGCTCTACTATTCGCCCGGAGGGCGTAGTTATAGGATAAATATTCGCATCAATTGCAGGGCCTACTGAAATATCGCTTGACATCCATGGCCCACGAGGATCATTGTCTGGATTGGAGTAGCGATTATCTGCTTCTTCTGAACGTGGAATGCCAAAACACTTTGCAACTTCTTGATTTTTAGCATACACAAGAATATAATCATGTGATGGCGAAAAGTGTTTCATTAAGTTTATTGGAGAAAAAGAACGTTCCCAAACAACCTGAGCAAGGAAGTTTTGAATCCCAAAAATTTCATCGCAGACTGCCTTAAGATTTTTGGCTTCATTATCGTCCATTGAAATGAATATAACACCATCGTTGGTGAGCAACTCGCGGGCCACTTTCAGACGAGGGTATATCATATTGAGCCAGTCGGTGTGGAAACGACCGTTGCTTTCGGTGTTGCGCTGCATGGGGTCGACAACTTGGTTGCCATCCTCGTCGAAAGCTCCACTCTGCTCACACCACTCCTCACTACTCATTGCAAACTTGTCACTGTAGACAAAGTCATTGCCGGTGTTGTAAGGCGGGTCAATGTAAATCATCTTGATTTTGCCGAGATAGTTCTCGCGGAGAACTTTCAGCACGTCAAGGTTATCTCCTTCGATGTAGAGATTTTCTGTGTTCCAGAAATCTTTTGATGCATCGACATCCGGGCGAAGGGTCTTGTCGGTCGGGGTATTGGCGAGACGCGACGCCTCGCGTTTGTCGGGCCATGTGAACTGATAGCGTTCTTCACCCTCGAGGATGAGGTCGGGGTCGAGCTCAGCTCGCAATTTATCCCAATCTATCCTGATAGTCAGCGAATTACTCCCCCCCCCGATTAACTTGGGTTTACATTCCGTGACGCAGTGGGGAAACAACGCGGCAATCTTCGCCACATTACTCTCAACAGCATCGCGGGATGACATTTTGAGTTTATCCATTATTAAAAAGTTTCAGTATGTTCTAAAAATAAAACGATATATGTGATGAAAAATTCTTGAACAATAAAACTTGTTCTTTTATTTTCTCACTTACTGATTAAAAAACAATCCATGTTCCAATTTTCAGCGTTAGTATCGACGTAGTTCATGATGTTTTCAAACGCATGTTGCTCACGAATGATATGTTCGTGAAAGCTACGTTGCCAAACCTGTAGGGGCGCAATACATTGCGCCCGCGCCTCTCTTGTGACAGCGGCTTTGAACGTCCGAATTACTACTGCAAGACGCGAATTGAAATGATTATCTTCGACAGGGTCACCGCGCATTGGCGGTTTCAGACAGCCTGTGTTACGAAAAATACCTTCCGTCGCCGCGGGCGCAATGTATTGCGCCCCTACCGATAACACCATGTGGATGTGATTGGGCATGACGACGTAATTACAAACTTCCACATCCGGATGAATGTCGGGTATCTTTTTGATACATCCGTCCACAATCTCGCCTAATGCGGACGCGATGAATCGCGTCCCTTCCGGATTGTCGGACACAATCCGTCCGAAAAGGTGGCGTTTTTCGTGCGTGCATATCGTGACGAAATACAATCCTGTATTGTAGTCATGCCATTTGGCGCGGAATTGATGCCGGTCAGCCATTGAGCCCTCCTTTCAATTGTTGTAGTTCTAAGAAATGCTCACGGTTGAGCCTCGGAATGTAGAACTCACACTTTTGCTTGGCGGCATTTTCAGTTATGAAAGAAGGGAAGGTGAGGATAAAACGCAGTTTCGAAATATCAATCAACCGCTCTTTTAGCTTCTGGAAAGCATAGACTGAAAAACTCGACGCAGCGATAGACACCTTTGAGCCGGAGCGCAAGGTGGCAATCATATCCTCTTTAAGCGTCATGTTTATGTTGTCGATTTTCATTCGTTTTGATTGGCACGGTGCAAAATTAATAAAAAATTTTGGAGAGTGCGCAATTGCGACGAATGGAAATTATTCCATCTGCAGACGAATTTAATACTTTCCTGACACGCCCGACTTTAAGAGTCTTTATGACTGCTTCACTTCTATTGACAATATTCTTCTTATTATGAGTCCATGTTAGATTTTGCACACGCGTGTGCAAAATCTATATACCCTTTTGATGGGATTAGAGGTGATTGACGGATAGTGTGGCGAAGCGGGTGAGGAGGGTGCGGAATTCGGCGGGGAGGCGCGAGAGGGCGGCTGCCTGGATGGAGGGCGGGATGGGCCAGAGGTGTTCGGCGATGCTTCCAACGATGGCTGCGAGGGTGTCGGCATCGGCTCCGAGGCTTACGGCACGGCGGATGGCGTCTTCAAACGAGCTGCTTTCGAGAATGATGGCGAAGGCTACGGGGACAGTGCCTTGACAGGTTTCGTCGAAGCGGTTGCGCGCCGCTGTGAGGTCGACAGAAAAGTCTTCTGGACAGGAGGCGTAGCGGCCTGATGTGATGGCTCGGCCGAGACCTTTGTGCAGAATGTTTTCGCGGGTGAGAGGGAGGGCGGATTCGGCCAGGGCGCGGCAATCGAAAATGGCAGTTGCCACAGCCACAGCACCCGCGATGCCGTCGGGGTGATTGTGGGTGGGAAGGGCTGAGCGAAGAGCCAAGTCCTGCGCCTCTTCAAGAGACTGTGCCCACTCCCCTGCCGCGCTCACACGCATGGCAGAGCCGTTGCCAAACGAGCCGTAGGGACGGGGCTCGGGACTGAAAATCCACTCGCGGAAACGGCCTCCGTAGCCGCCCATTGGCGACGGGTAGCGGAGACACCAATCCTGGAGAGTCCGGCCGAAATCGGAGCCGGAGACTATGGCGTCGGCCACAGCCATGGTGCAGATGGTGTCGTCGGTGAAACTTGCTTCGGGGGGAAACATTTCGAAGTTGTAGTCGTTGGTGGGATTAAACTCGTAGGCCGAGCCTGCGATGTCGCCGATGATTGCTCCTAACATAATGTTGTGTGTAAAATTTACGCAAAGATAATAATAATTGCGGAACTCTGCAAGAAAAGCCCCGGCAAAAGCGCGGAAATACGGAAAAATTTCGATAATCGCGTAAATCATAAAAGGCCGAAAGTAGCCAAAAATTTGGCAAAATGACGTAAAACGTGACGAATTTCAGAATTTTTGAAAAAAATGGGCTGAAAATTTGGTGATATTTTGGCAAATTGCTACCTTTGCGGAGTATTTAGAAAACGTCACATTTATGACAGCTCTATTTGACGAAGCAACGGCCCGGTCGGCGATTGTATTTACAAAAATGCACGGCGCAGGCAACGACTACATTTATATTGACTGCACGCAGTCAATGCCCGACAGGCCTGAAGAGCTTGCCGTCGAAATGGCCTCCCGCCATTTCGGAGTAGGAGGAGACGGCATAGTGCTGATTTGCCCCTCCGAAGTGGCTGACCTGAAAATGCGAATGTTTAATTCCGATGGTTCGGAAGGCAAAATGTGTGGTAATGCATCGCGATGCATCGCCCTTTACGCCGCCAACCACGGTCTGGCAGACTCCGACACAATAAACCTTGAGACCCTTTCGGGCGTCAAGGTTTTACTTATTAATAGGAATGCCGACGGGACAATTCGCGACGTGACCGTCGACATGGGAAAGCCCGAAACGACGGCGTCGCTTGTGCCTGCTAAAGCGCAGACCGAGCAAATGATAGATTACCCTTTGTGTGTCGACGGCGTGACGCTCAGCGTGACGGCGGTATCCATGGGCAATCCTCATTGCGTCGTGTTTGTCGACAGGCTTGAGGATGTAGATTTCTTCCGTCTCGGCCCGATGCTCGAGACCCACGAAGCATTTCCCGAGAGAGCCAACGTGGAATTTGTCGAGGTCGTCGACCGCGACCACGTGAAGGTGAGAGTCTGGGAACGTGGCTCTGGCGAGACATTGGCCTGCGGCACCGGCGCTTGTGCGGTGGCAGTGGCGGGCAACCTCACAGAGCGCACCGGAGACAACGTGAAAGTGTCGCTGCGCGGAGGCGACCTCTCGATAGCCATCGACCCCGCGACAGGCCACGTGCTCATGACCGGCCCCGCCGAAGAAGTATTCTCGGGAGTCTATCACCGCAAACATTAAGAAAGATGTTCAGAATCAATCATAATTACACACTTCTCCCCGGCAGCTATCTTTTCAGCGAGATAGCACGCAGGGTGGCCGATTTTCAAGCGGCTCATCCCGAGGCCGAAATCATCAAGATGGGCATAGGCGACGTGACGCGCCCCCTCTGCCCCGCTGTCGTAGACGCGCTCCACCAAGCTGTCGAAGAAGAAGCGGCGGCCGAGACGTTTTGCGGCTACGGACCCGAGCAGGGTTATCCCGAACTGCGCACGCTCATAGCCCGGACAGATTACCGCGAGCGCGGCATCGACATCGACGCCGACGAAATTTTCGTGAGCGACGGCGCCAAGAGCGACACCGGAAACATCACTGACATTTTGGCAGCCGATTCGAAAATAGCTGTCACCGACCCTGTCTACCCCGTGTATGTAGACACAAACGTGATGGGCGGCCGCGGAGGAATGCTCAACGCCGACGGACGCTGGAGTCGTATCACCTACCTTCCCTGCACGGAGGAAAACGGTTTTTGCCCCGCACTTCCCGCAACGCGCCCCGACGTGGTCTATCTCTGCTATCCCAACAATCCGACAGGCACGGTGTTGTCGCGCGAGGAGCTGACGAAGTGGGTAGACTACTGCCGTCGCGAGGGCGTGCTGCTGCTCTTCGATGCCGCCTACGAAGCATTCGTGCGAACACCCGGCGTGCCCCGCTCAATCTACGAAATTGAGGGCGCGCGCGAAACGGCGATAGAATTTCGCTCGTTTTCGAAGACGGCCGGATTTACCGGAATCCGCCTCGGATATACTGTTGTGCCGAAGGAATTGACAGGAGTGGATGCGTGCGGCAACAAAGTGGGACTGCACGGACTCTGGAAACGTCGCCAGACCACGAAGTTTAACGGAGCATCGTTCCTGACCCAACGCGCCGGCGAAGCGCTCTACTCGCCCGAAGGACAGCAGCAGGTGAAAGAAGGCATTGACTTCTATCTCTCGAACGCGGCGACAATCCGCGAAGGGCTCGACGCCATCGGGCTTCGCCACGTGGGAGGCTCCGACTCCCCCTACATCTGGGTGAATTCCCCCGAGGGTATGACCTCGTGGGAATTCTTCAACCTCCTTCTTGAAAAATATCATATAGTCTGCACCCCCGGCAGCGGCTTCGGAAAAGCCGGCGAGGGATATGTGAGACTCACCGCATTCAACTCGGCCGAACGAGTGGCCGAGGCCATCAAACGTCTAAAATCACACTCTTTATAACCATTCATTCTACACACTACTATGTCAAGTCTTAGATTCAAAGTAGTTGAAGAGGCTTCCAACCGTAAGCCGGTGGCAGTGGACATCCCCAAGGAGCGTCCGCAGCAGTACTATGCATCCAAGGTGTTCAACCGCGCCAAGATGTTTGAGTATCTCCCCGTCGACACCTACAAAGCGCTCATCAACGCCATCGACAACAAGGAGCCCATCTCGCGCAAAGTGGCCGACAGCGTGGCCGACGGCATGAAACGCTGGGCCATCGACAACGGTGCGCGTCACTACACCCACTGGTTCCAGCCTCTGACCGAGACCACAGCCGAAAAGCATGACGGATTTATCGAGCATGACGGCAAGGGTGGTATGGTAGAAGAGTTTTCGGGAAAACTCCTCGTGCAGCAGGAACCCGACGCGTCGAGCTTCCCCAACGGCGGCATCCGCAACACCTTTGAGGCCCGCGGCTACTCGGCCTGGGACATCTCGTCGCCCGCATTCATCATCGACAATACGCTCTGTATCCCCACCATCTTCATCTCCTACACCGGCGAGGCACTCGACTACAAGACCCCTCTGCTCCGCGCACTCTCGGCCGTCGACAAGGCCGGAACGGCAGTGGCCCGCTTCTTCGACCCCAACGTGAAGCACGTCATCTCAAACCTCGGCTGGGAGCAGGAATACTTCCTCGTAGACGAAGCGCTCTATGCCGCCCGTCCCGACCTCGTGATGACCGGACGCACACTCATGGGTCACGAATCGGCAAAGAACCAGCAGCTCGAAGACCACTACTTCGGCGCAATCCCCAAGCGCGTCGAAGCGTTCATGCTCGACCTCGAAATCGAATGCCACAAACTCGGCATTCCCGCCAAGACACGCCACAACGAGGTGGCTCCCAACCAGTTTGAGCTCGCCCCCATCTTCGAGGAGACCAACCTGGCCAACGACCACAACATGCTCCTGATGAGTGTGATGCACGAAGTGGCACGCCGTCACAACTTCCGTGTGCTCCTCCACGAAAAACCGTTCGCCGGAGTAAACGGCTCGGGCAAACACAACAACTGGAGCCTCGGCACCGACACCGGCACACTGCTCTTCGCACCCGGCAAGACCCCCAAAGACAACCTCCAGTTTATCACCTTCGTGGCAAACGTCATGGCCGCCGTCCACCGTCACAACGCGCTGCTCAAGGCATCCATCATGTCGGCCACCAACTCACACCGTCTCGGAGCCAACGAGGCGCCCCCTGCCATCATCTCGATATTCACCGGCAGCCAGCTCGCCGAAATCCTCAACAAAATCAAGAGCTCCGACAAAGATGAACTCATAGCCATCTCGGGCAAGGAGGAACTCAACCTCGGCGTAGCCCAGATACCGGAACTGATGATTGACGCCACCGACCGCAACCGCACGTCGCCCTTTGCGTTCACCGGCAATCGCTTCGAATTCCGTGCCGTAGGTTCGAGCGCCAACTGCGCCTCGGCCATGATTGCACTCAACTCGGCAGTGGCCGAACAGCTTGCCGACTTCAAGCAGAAAATCGACTCGCGTCTTGAAAGCGGCGAAGACCTCCAGCACGCCCTTCTCGCCGAAATCAAACAGCTCCTGCTCTACTCGGAGGCCATCCACTTCGACGGCAACGGCTACTCTGACGAATGGAAAGAAGAGGCAGCCCGCCGTGGCCTCGACTGCGAGACCAATCCGGTGCTGATTTTCGACGCCTACCTCCGCCCGTCGACTATCGACATGTTCCGCAAGACAGGCGTGATGAGTCACGTCGAGCTTGAGGCACGCAACGAGGTGAAATGGGAGATGTATACCAAGAAAATCCAGATTGAGGCCCGTGTGCTCGGCGACCTCGCCATCAACCACATCATCCCCGTGGCCACCCGCTATCTCTCGATACTCCTCGACAACATGGTGAAAATCCGCACCCTCTTCCCCGGCGAAAAGGGCGAGAAGCTCTCCGAGCAGGATGCCGCAACGGTAGAGAAAATCATGCACCATTGCTCTCTCATCAAGGAAGAAGTGGCCAAGATGGTCAATGCCCGCAAGGCGGCCAACCGCATCGAAAGCGAGCGCGAGAAGGCTTTGGCTTACTCGGAGACCGTAGCTCCCTGCATGGAGATTATCCGCTACCACATTGACAAGCTCGAGCTGATGGTAGACAACGAAATGTGGCCTCTGCCCAAGTATCGCGAACTGCTTTTCATCCGCTAAGAGCTGACATCGGCTGCCGGAGGGGGTGAGACAACTCCTACGACAGTCAGCGCTTAATAAAGATAGCCGCCCGGTGATTTCGGGCGGCTATTCTTTTATATATGCCACCTCTTTAGGAGAGGGTGCTTTTGCAGTCTTGCATGAGTTGTCGGCGTCTGTGAGAAGGGCTCTAAACATTTCGCGACCTGCTAATGTTATAATGCCAAAGTTTATGGTCTCGAAGAGGCTCTTATTATACTCACTCACAAAATTCAACATTTATGGAATGGCTCTCCCACCTTTGGCAATGGTTTGTAGAAACCTTGCGGGCAAATCCGTCAATAGCTATTTTTCTGACGATAGGCATCGGTTTTTGGATAGGAAAATTCAAGTACAAGACTTTTTCGCTCGGCAACGTGACATCTGTGCTGCTGGTGGGTGTGCTTGTCGGACAGCTCGACATACAGATAGGCGGTCCGGTGAAAAACGTATTCTTCCTGATGTTTCTGTTTGCCATCGGCTATAGCGTAGGCCCGCAGTTCTTCCGTTCGCTCAGAGGTTCGGGGCTGAAGGAAGTCGGGTTTGCAGTGGTGATGTGCGTCATTGTGCTTCTCACCACCGTGGGCGCGGCAAAACTCATGGGCTACAATATCGGAGAAGCCATAGGTCTCTTCTCGGGCAGCGCTACAATTTCGGCTGCTATCGGTGTGGGCACCGACACGATGAGCTCGCTCGGATTAGATGAATCGAAGCGTCAGGCCATGGTGGACATCATTCCGGTGGCCTACGCCGTGACATACATTTTCGGCACAATCGGCTCGGCTTACATCCTCTCGTCGTTAGGCCCGTGGCTGCTCGGCGGCTTAAAAAAAGTGCGTGAAGACACACGCGCCCTCGAGGCCGAGATGAACAGTAGCTCGACAGCGTCAGACCCCGCCTATTTCAATGCCCTTCGCCCGGTGGCGTTCCGTGCCTACAATGTGGAGAGCGACACCTTCGACACGCCGATGACCGTGGCCGACGTGGAGAAAAGCTTCGCCGACAAAGGACGACGTATCTTTGTGGAGCGCGTCAGGATTGACGGCAAGATTGTCGACCCGACTCCCGACCTTCAAATCAAGAAAGGCTACGAGATAGTGCTTTCGGGACGTCGCGAATTTATCGTGGGCGACGAAAGTTGGATAGGACGAGAGGTCAATGACCCCCAACTTCTGAGTTTCCCCGTGGAGCAACTGAAAGTGCTCGTCTCGTCGAAGGGTGCGTCGGGCATGACCATCGAGACACTTCGTTCGAAACCCTACATGCAGGGCGTGGCTATCAAGAGTCTGACCCGCGCCGAGGTGGAAATCCCCGTGCTTGCCAAGACTACCCTCGAAGGGGGCGACACCATTACGCTGGTCGGACTGCCGCAGGAGGTCAATGCCGCCGCTCCCAACATCGGCTACGTTGACCGCCCGTCGAACGCCACCAATCTCATTCTGCTTGGGATAGGCATCACGTTAGGATGTCTCATCGGAGTGCTTGCCGTCAAGATTGGCAATGTTTCGATTAGCCTGTCGACGAGCGGCGGCGCACTGATTTCGGGTCTGGTGTGCGGATGGCTCCGCTCGCGGCGCCCCTCTATCGGCGCGATACCGTCGCAAGCCATATGGGTGTTCAACAATCTCGGCCTCAACACGTTTATCGCAGTGATTGGCATTACGTCGGGCCCGTCGTTTGTAAGCGGCATTCATCAGGTGGGCTTCTCGATGTTCCTTGTAGGTATAGCCGTCACCTCGATACCGCTGATTCTCGGCGTAATCATAGGGTCGAAACTATTCAAATTCCGTCCGGCCATCAATCTCGGCTGCTGTGCCGGCGCCCGCACCACCACCGCCGCCCTCGGCGCTGTGCAGGATGCGATAGGCTCGTCAATCCCCGCCATGGGCTACACCGTCACCTATGCTATCGGCAATACGCTGCTCATACTCTGGGGTGTGGTGATAGTGCTGATGATGGCATAAGAATCTTCAAAAAACAAACTCAAACTCTTCTCCTAATATGAAACAGAACGTAACACCGTCTGCCGATTCCCGCACCTACGAGGAACGGCTGTCGAAGATGAGTCCGTTTGAAATCAAAAACGAACTCATAGACCTCGCGCAAAAGGATGCCCGCAAGAGCACCTCGACATTTCTTAATGCCGGCCGTGGAAACCCCAACTGGGTGGCAACCTACCCCCGCGAAGCATTTTTCCTTTTAGGGACGTGGGCTCTTGAAGAATGTCGCCTCGTGGCCGATAATGAGGTCGGTGTGGCAGGAATTCCGGGACATGAGGGAATAGCCGACCGCTTCGACAAATTCCTTGAAAAGCATCGCAAGGAAAATGGTGCTTCGCTGTTGCGGGGAGCTTTCGACTATCTCGTGGAAAAGCATCACTTCGACCGCGACGATTTGGCTCACGAATGGGCCGAGGCAGTGCTCGGCGACCAATACCCTACTCCCGACCGCATCCTTTCGAGCGTCGAGGCAACCGTGCGCGACTATCTGCGCCGGGAAATGGGTGGCGGTGACGACACGAGTGTCTACGACCTCTTCGCTACCGAAGGCGGAACGGCCGGCATGTGTTACGCTTTTGATTCGCTTCAGGAAAATTTCCTGTTGAACAAGGGCGACAAGATTGCACTTATGGTGCCTGCGTTCACCCCCTACATAGAAATTCCGCGACTGGAGCGGTTCTCGTTTGACGTCGTGGAAATCCATGCCGACAAGGTGCAGCACGACGGGTATCACACCTGGCAGTATCCCGACTCGGAAATTGACAAGTTGCGCGACCCGGCGGTGAAACTTCTCTGCATCATCAATCCTTCAAATCCGCCATCCTACACTCTGGCCGAAGATGTTCGCCGCCGTCTGATTGACGTGGTTTCGAAAGACAACCCCAATCTGATGATTATCACCGACGACGTCTACGGGACGTTTGTAAAGAACTTCCGTTCGCTGATGTATGAGCTGCCATACAACACGATGACGGTCTACTCGTTCTCGAAGTATTTCGGAGCTACCGGCTGGCGTCTCGCCACGACGGCCATCAACGAGCGCAATGTCTTCGACGACATGATTGCAGCGCTTCCGGAATCGAAGAAGAAACGACTCGCCGAACGCTACGGCACGCTGTCGCTCGACCCCTCGAAACTGAAATTCATTGACCGCATGGTGGCCGACAGCCGCATGGTGGCACTCAATCACACCGCCGGCCTCTCGACACCTCAGCAGATGCAGATGCTGCTCTTCGCTGCGTTCTGCAATCTCGACAAGGAGAACACATATCAGACGTTTATGATAAATCTCATCAAATCGCGTCTGGAGGCACTTTGGCAGACCACCGGGTTTACACTGCTCGTCGACCCGCTGCGTGCAGGCTACTATTCCGAAATCGACCTCATGGTCTGGGCCAAGAAGTTTTATGGCGACGACTTCGCCGACTATCTGCAGAAGAACTACGTGCCGCTCGACTTCGTGCTCCGTCTGGCCCGCGAGACAGCCGTAGTACTCCTCAACGGTGATGGTTTCGACGGCCCGGCGTGGTCGGTAAGAGCTTCGCTCGCCAACCTCAACGAAGAGGATTACCTCAAGATTGGCAAAGCCATCAGAAACATATTCGATGAATATCACGCCCGTTACGAGGCCGACAAAGCCGGGAAGTAGAGGCTTCTTGAAAAATAGGCCAGAAAATAATTAAAATCAGCCCCGACGAAAGAGATTTCGCCGGGGCTGATTGCAATTATGCTATTCCTTGAAGCAATCAGGCGATGACGCCGTGACGCTTGAATACACGGGTGATTGTTTCGAGAGCGCGGTCCACCTGCTCCATGGTATGGGTGGCCATCAGCGAGAAACGGATGAGGGTGTCGGTGGGAGCCACGGCGGGCGAAACCACGGGGTTGACGAAAATACCCTCTTCGAGGAGGTCGCGGGTGATGGTGAAGGTCTTGAAGTCGTCGCGGATGTAGAGGGGGATGATGGGCGTGGAAGTGTGGCCAATCTCAAATCCGGCCTGACGGAAACCTTCGAGCGCATGGTTCGTGAGCTTCCAGAGGTTTTCCTGACGTTCGGGCTCGTTAATCATGATGTCGAGGGCAGCGAGAGCGGCTGCGGTCGAAGCCGGGGTGATTGAAGCGGTGAAGATATACGAACGCGAGTGGTGACGCAGGAAGTTTGTGATTTCCTTGTTTGTTGCGATGAAGCCGCCCAGCGAAGCAAACGACTTCGAGAAAGTGCCCATGATGAGCTCGACATCGTCGGCAACGCCCTGAGCGTGGCAGACACCGCGGCCGCCGGGGCCGAACACGCCGATACCGTGAGCCTCGTCAATCATAATCGAGGCATTGTACTGCTTGGCGAGCTTTACCATCTCCTTGACATTGGCCACGTCGCCTTCCATCGAGAAGACACTGTCGCTGACGATGAGCTTCACGCGTTCGGGGTCGCACTTGCGGAGCTGCTTTTCAAGCGACTCCATATTATTGTGCTTGTATTTGAGCTGCTGGCTGAACGAGAGACGACGGCCTTCGATAATCGAAGCGTGGTCTTGTTCGTCCCAGAGGATGTAGTCTTCGCGGCCGGTGAGAGCCGAGACAACACCGAGGTTTACACCGAAACCGGTGGAATAGACCATCACGTCTTCTTTTCCCATGTATTCGGCCAATCTCGCCTCAAGCTTCTTGTGAAGGTCGAGCGTGCCGTTGAGGAACGGCGAACCGGCGCATCCGGTGCCGTATTTGCGAGTAGCTTCGACAGCAGCCTCTTTGATTCGGGGGTCGTTGACAAGGCCGGTGTAGCAGTTTGAACCGAACATCAGCACCTTCTTGCCATCAATGATGACTTCCGGATCCTGTTCGCTCGAAATAGCTCGGAAGTAGGGATACACACCGGCAGCCTTAGCCTGCTGAGGCGCCGTGTAGCGACTGAGTTTCTCTTGTAAAAGTGTCATTTGAAATGAGTTCTTACGTCGGTAATGTGATGACGTTTAAGATTGCACAATGTTCATTTAGTGCGGCCGAAAGAGAGCGGTCGCTTTAATTCTTTGCAAAGTTACGAAATTTTATTCACACTTTGATAGATTTTGCGCAATTTTTTTCAAATGGGAGTCGTAGATTTGTCAAAATAGGACATTTTATGGATTGAAAAGCCACAAAGGAGGGTCAGACTCAAAAAAATTTCGTAATTTTGTACTTATTTCAATTACTCGACTTTGTAATATGGAAACCACAGAAAACAATGTCCCGGTGAAGCGCACGGTGCTTGACTACGAGGACATCTCAAATATGGTGCCCGCGCTCAAAGGGCATCCCAAGCTCGTGAACGCGCTGATGAAGTTTCTCGACGTGGATAAAGTCAACTGGATTCACGACCACAATTTCGACACTCCCGGGCCCCAATTCTGTCGCGGCCTGCTCTCAGACCTAGACATAAAATTGAAGATTGACAACGAGCAGGTGCTCGACAATCTGCCCGAGGGAGCTTTCATCACTGTCTCCAATCACCCCTTCGGTGCGCTCGACGGCATTACGCTTATAGATTTGGTAGGCTCGCGACGCCCGGACTACAAGGTGATGGTCAACATGATTCTGAATCATATCACGGCGATGCGTCCCAACTTCATCGCCGTCGACCAGTCGGCTTCCGACGACCCTGCCAAGAAAGCTGTTTCTATGGCGGGCATCAAGGAAGCAATCATGCAGGTGCGTCAGGGCAAACCGATAGGCTTCTTCCCGGCCGGCTCGGTAGGCAACTACAACAAGCACCTCAAATTCACCGAAAATCCGTGGAAGGAATCGATAATGCGTCTCATCATGCAGTTGAAAGTGCCTGTGATTCCCATTTTCTTTCATGGCACAAACTCGTGGATTTTCAAGGCCATCGGGCTCGTGAGCTGGCAGCTCCGCACGTTGCGTCTCCCGGCAGAAGTCTTCCGCCGCAAGGGCGACACCCTTCACATATCTATAGGCGACCCCCTGTCGGTTGAGGAAATCAAGGCACACGCCGAGACGCCTGAGGCGCTGGGCGAATGGCTTCGCGACCTGACGCTCTCACTTGGCGAAAAGTATAAGTGATGAGTGAAGCTACGGACATACGTCAGGCGATGCAGCGGTTTGGGATAATCGGACATTCCGAACCGCTCATCGAGGCTGTGGGGCGCGCGTTGCGTGTGGCTCCCATCGACCTCTCGGTGCTCGTCAACGGCGAGAGTGGCACGGGCAAAGAGTTTTTCCCGAAAATCATCCACGCCTACTCGCCTCGAAAACATGCCAAGTATATCGCTGTCAACTGCGGAGCTATCCCTGAAGGCACGATTGACTCGGAACTGTTCGGCCATGAGAAAGGAGCTTTCACCGGCGCGGTCAGCGACCGAAAGGGTTACTTCGAGGAGGCCGACGGAGGAACGATTTTTCTTGACGAAGTGGCTGAACTGCCGCTCACCACGCAGGCGCGTCTGCTGCGCGTGCTCGAAACCGGGGAGTTCATCCGCGTAGGTTCTTCGCAGGTGAGCAAAGCCAACGTGCGCATCGTCGCCGCAACCAACGTTGACATGGCCAAGGCCGTGGCCGAGGGGAAATTCAGGGAAGACCTGTATTACAGGCTTTCGACGGTCACCATTCCGGTGCCTCCCCTGCGCGACCGCGGCGCCGACATTTCTCTTTTGGCCCGAAAGTTTGCGGCCGACTTCGCCGAGCGTTACCATATGCCACGCATTGAATTCTCGCCTGATGCTCTCATGGAGCTTCAGCACTACCGTTGGCCCGGCAATGTGCGTCAACTCAAAAATGTCGTGGAGCAAATCGCGCTTTTTGAGGCGGGAGAAACCATCGGGGAAAGCATGCTCGACAGATACTTGCCGAGAGAGACAACGTCGCTCGTCTCCACGCATGACCCGGACGATTCATGCAGCACGACAACAAGTGCCGACCGCGAGGTACTCGTCGGAATGATTCTCAATCTGAGAAACGAAGTGGCGCGTCTCGCTTCGCGCATCGATGCCCTCGAAGGGCGTTCGGTCAGGGCGCTGACATGTCATCCCGTGATTGAGAAGTTCGACCCGGCGGAAGAAGAAACGCCCATGGTGAAATCACTGGTGAAATACGAACCGTATGCTTCGCCTCTCACCTCGGTTAGGCCTGTGGTGGTCTCTGAACCCCGCACACTCGAAGACACCGAGAAGGAAACCATCATGCGCTCGCTCGAGCGAAACGGCGGCCGCCGAAAGGCTACGGCCAAAGAGCTCAACATCTCGGAGCGCACCCTCTATCGCAAAATCAAAGAGTATGGGATAGAATAAATTACCACTCCGCGTAATACAAATAGAGCGTCTTGAGTGGTCTGCAATCTAATTATCAGCGAATATGACTAAGATAGAAAATGAAATGCAGTATCAGGTAGCTCTCAAGAGAGTAGAGGAACTGATGCTACGACTCCCTGAAGATGACCCGGAGATGGTAGAATTGACCCTCCTCGGTAATTTGGTGGCTGATTACGATGAGCAGCATTATCCCATCGGCAAGCCGGCGCTGATAGATGTCATAAAGTTGCGCATGTATGAAATGGGTCTGACTCAGGCTGCTCTATCAAAATTACTTGGAATTAATCCCGCGAGAGTATGTGAGTATCTCTCAGGGAAAAGAGAGCCTACTCTCAATCAAGCGCGGACAATCAGTCAAAAACTCAATATTGACCCGGCTATCGTTCTCGGTGTGTGAACGAGAAAACATACTCAACAGAAGAAGGCGCATCCCGAGGGTGCGCCTTCTTTTTACATCCTAATTGAATTTCCTACCAAATCGGCGGGGGAGGATTACTTCATTTTGAAAGTCACGAAGCTGTTGGCCGGAATGGTGTAGGAGTCGGCCAACGGCATATTTTCCGTCACGGGGACGACTGCGCGGGGTGATTCGAGGGTGTTGTCGGCCATGAGGTCCGTCGAGGAGAGAGTGATGGTCGTGAGGCTTTCGGGCTTGGCGCCTTTGAGATTTATGGCGAAGGGCCGGGGCTCGTCGTTGATGTTGACCACCTTGACGATGTATTCGCCCGTGGGCTGGTCGTAGACGGCGGAAGCATAAAGACCATCCTGCCCTGTGAGGGGTTCGCCATTCGTGGTGGCGGGCAGCACGTGGGTTCCGGGGTTGGTTCCATAAATCTGCTGAACGTAGTAGGAAGCCGACGCCACCGAATTGAGATTGTCAAACCAAATGAGGTCGGGACGCCACTGCCAACCGTCGACGTGAGCGAAGAGGGGGGCGTAGGTGGCCATGGTGACCACATCGGCGTTGCGTTCGAGGCCGGTCATGAAGGCGGCTTCGAGCAATGAAGCCTTGAAATGGTTTTGCTTGTGGCCTTTCAGATGGCATGCGTATTCGCCGGCAAAGACTTTCGGGCCTTTGCGGGGGAACTTGTCGTAACGTGTGGCGCCGTTGATGAACCATTCAGCCGGGCGGTAGAAATGCTCGTCGACAAGGTCAACCCCGAGGCGACGCATTTCGGGCCAGAGATAGTCGTACTTGGCACCCTCGGAGTCGGGACCCGACGAGCCGATGATTTTGATGTCGGGACACTCCTTACGCATTCTGTCGATGAAGAGCGCGAGGCGCTGCGTGTAGAGCGAATCCCACTGCTCGTTGCCGATGGCGATGTAGTTTAGGGTGAAGGGTTCGGGATGTCCCATCTGAGCACGCACGCGCCCCCACGTCGTAGTGGAGTCACCGAGGGCAAATTCCACGAGGTCGACGGCATCGTCGATGTAGGGCTGAAGGTCGTCGAGCGCGACGTGAGCCTCGGGGTCGGAATTCTGATACTGGCAAGCGAGGCCTACGCTGAGAACAGGCAGCGGCTCGGCCCCGAAGTCCTCTGAGAGCTGGAAGTATTCGAAGAACCCGAGACCGCCGGTCTGGTAGTAGTCGGGGTAGAGACGATGGGGGAACGTGTAGTGCCAGCGGTTTTCGTTGAGCGGGCGATTTTCAACCGGGCCGACAGTGTTTTTCCATTGGTAGCGTGTAGCGAGGTCGGTGCCCTCTACGATGCAACCACCGGGGAAACGGAACACACCGGGATTGAGCGAATCGAGCTTGGCGGCGAGGTCTTTGCGCATACCCCCCTCGCGCCCCTTCCATGTGTCGGCCGGAAAGAGAGAGATGTGTTCGAGGTCAACGCTGCGGTCGCCTCGCAAGTTGATGCGGAGCATTCCCTTCGAGAGTCCTTCCTCGGGTGTAAGAGTAAGGGTGTAACGTTCCCAGTTGTCAGAAGTGATGTCGAGCGTCTGCGAAGCCATCACCTGCGTTTCGCCCGAAGCTGCGGGATTGACCAGCTGCACATCAATCCGACCACCCTTTCCACGGGCCCAGACGCTGAAACGGAGTTGCTCGCCTGCGTGCCATGACACACCGAAGAAGCCTTCGTTCTGCAGGCCGGTGCGTTTGTGGGCGTGCCCCGAAGGAGAGAGTCTGACGTAGTGAGGATTGCGTTCGAACGGGCCGTCTTCGCGAAGAGCCACATTGCCATAGGTGTCCCAGCCCATGAAGGCCTGCGGAAACTCGAAAGACCGGTTTTTGATTTTTTCGGCATACAGACCTCCGTCGGCACCGAAATTAATGTCTTCGAAAAAGATGCCATACATCGTGGGAGACACTTTGACAGCCTTTTTCAGACGCGATGCATCGACATCGAGAGTCACGCCTTGCGCGGTCAGCGCGGCCATAAGCAACGCCGGAAAAAAGAGTTTTTTCATGATATGAGTAATGGGGGATTAAAAGTTTTTCAGAAGTTCGCTTATCGGGTCGTTGATGATGCGGCCGATAGTATAGCCACGCCGCCGGGCGGCTTCAGCGAGGAATTCCTTGAAGTTGTGAGCCACGCCGCCGGTGAAGTTTACCGGTGTTGAGGCGTCGATGGCATAGGGAGTGATGTTGAAGATGAAGAAGTCTTCAAACTGCGATATGACAAATTCGGCCACGTCGGAGTGACGCCGTGCGAGGCGCAGGATGACAGGGGCAAATCTGCTCAGAAACTGTTTGGGCGCCGTCCCGCGGTAGACCGCTTCGACGGCTTGCGACGGAGTGAGCGACACCTCGTCTTCCACCTCTTTCGAAAAGCGGTGTTTGAGCAATCGGGTGACGAAATTTCGTCCCATCACCGCGCCGCTTCCCTCGTCGCCGAGCAGATAGCCGAGCGACGGAGTGTTTGCCACGATGCGCGTCCCGTCCCACAGGCATGAATTTGACCCTGTGCCGAGAATGCACGCCACTCCGGGAGCGTCACCGCAAAGAGCTTTGGCCGTCCCCACCATGTCGCTCTCAATCTCAAACTGAGCCGAAGGGAAATGGCGGTGCAAAACCTCTCTCACCACGGCGCGACGGGAGTCATCGGTAATCCCTGCCCCATAGAAACACACCTGCGAGATGTCCGTGCGGCAATCGGCCACAGACGCGAGGGCATCCTCAAGCACCGACGCGTCATCGCAGACAGCGTTAAAACCGTGCGTCACGGCATTGACCGCTCCCGCCCAGATGATTTTCGTGGCACCGCAGTCGGCTATGATTCGGTTATTCATAAAGGCGATACTTGCGTGTCTTTTCGCGGAAAGCGTCGCAGCCACCCATCCAGAGGTCGTAGATGTCGGCCACACGATAGTTTTTCGAGAATGCCTGACGAATCTTTTTAGAGCCGCAGACTTTGTCGAACATAGCCAGACGCGTTTGCGAGGCTGAGGCGAAAGGCTTATGCACCGGGTAAAGGCGTGCGAGTTGTTCCATGATGTAGAATTGGGTGAGCGAAATCACCGCCTTGTCGGGGTCGGCAAAGTAAGGCTGTACTCCCGAAACGGCTTCTCCTTTGAACTGGCTGTAGAAAGGTTTGTAGAACACGGGGCGCCATTCCATGCCGGGCACCTTCGCCTCGCGCATGGCGTCGCAGAGTTTGTGACCGTCTATCCACGGGGCCGTGGCAAGTTGGAACGGGAGTGTGTAGCCCACACCGATGTTGACGTATTCAAGCTCGCCCATGATGCCTGTGGCGGGATAGAACAAGGCGGTAACAGGCTGAGGAATGTGGGGCGACGGAAGCACCCAGGGCAGACCGGTAGCATCGTAGGTCATGTCGCGGCTCCATCCGCTCAGAGGCACCACGGTTAGTTTCAGACTCGACGGTACAATGCCTTCGCCGACGAAGTAGGAGGCGAGTTCGCCGGGGGTGAGACCATAGACGTATGGAATGTCAAATTGGCTGACAAACGAGAAGCAATCCGCGTCAACGCCGGGGCCCTCTACCCTTTCGCCACCGAGCGGATTCGGGCGGTCTAACACCACAAACTCAATGCCGGCCTGCGCGGCAGCCTGCATGGCGAGCCCCATAGTGGAGATAAAGGTGAACGAGCGGCAGCCGATGTCCTGAATGTCGTAGACGAGCACGTCGAGTCCTTTGAGCATCTCCTGCGAAGGCTTGTGGCTGCTGCCGTAGAGCGAGTAGACTTTTACGCCTGTCTTGGCGTCGACGTTCGACTTGACGGTGGCACCCGCAACGTAGTCACCTCTCACACCATGCTCGGGTGCGAAAAGAGCGGCCAGGGTGACCCCCTCGGCCTCGTTGAGAATGTCAATCGTAGATTTCAATTGAGCATCGACACCGGTAGGATTGGTGATGAGTCCTACCCTTTTGCCTTTAAGAATATCGAAATGGTTGTCTTTGAGCACTTCGATACCGGTTTCGACCGAACCCTGTTCGATGGTATAGGATGCTTCGGTTTCAACGGTCTCCCGGTCGTTGACGGGCGAACCGCACGCGCCCAATGCGAGAGCCGCGAAACAGAGAGAGAGCAGAGAAGTTTTCATATTTTCGGGATTGAGGATGTTGTTTAATTTTTGTTGGTCTTGCGGCCGAATTCAGGATTGACCTTGATTAGCGACGCGGTGGCGATGGTGGCGACGCAGCACACCATAGTCCAGATGAAAAACGCCGGGTAGCCGAAGCTGTCGGCAATCCATCCGGCAGCCATGCCGGGGAGCATCATCGACAAGGCCATGAAGCCGGTGCAGATGCTGTAATGCGACGTGGCATACTTTCCTTCCGAGAAGTAAATCAGGTAGAGCATATAAGCTGTAAAACCGAAACCATAGCCGAATTGTTCGATGAAGACGCAAGAATAGATTTCGGGGAGCGAGGCCGAAGGGACGAGACTGAGGTAGACAAACGTCAGGCAGGTGAGCGACATGCTCCAGGCCATAGGTTTGAGCCATTTCGCGAGGCCGCCGCGTGCCGCGCACAAGCCCCCGATGATGCCGCCGAGGGTCAGGCCGATTACGCCGACGGTGCCGTAAACGAGTCCGACGTTTGAAGTGGATAGCCCGAGTCCGCCGTTGGCAGGTGTGTCAAGGAGAAAGGGCTGAATGAGTTTGACAAGTTGCGCCTCAGGCAGGCGGTAGAGAAGCATGAAGATGATGGCCGTCACAACACCCGGTTTCCGGAAGAACTCTTTCCACACCGTTGCGAAGTCTCGCCACACGGCAGTGCCTGAAACGGTCTCAGTCCGAGAGGCTTCAACTCGCGGCAGGATGAAGGCATGATAGGCCGCAAATCCTACGAAAAGGGTTGAAAGAAGCCCGAAGACGATGGCCCACGAGAAAGGGATGTCGCCGGTGTGTTCCTCGCAGTAACCGGCCAGAACCACGAGAAGCCCCTGACCCGCAACAGAGGCAATTCTGTAGAACGTCGAGCGTATGCCGACGTAGAACGACTGTTCGTGTTCGGAAAGGGCGAGAATGTAGAAGCCGTCGGCGGCGATGTCGTGGGTGGCCGAAGCAAACCCCGTGAGCCAGAACGCCGCGAGGGAAAGGCGGAAAAACATCGGTCCGGGCAGACAGAACGCCAGCGAGGCGAGCGCGAGCGCTACCACAGCCTGCATCGCCACAATCCAGCGGCGTTTCGTAGAGAAAATGTCGACGAACGGACTCCAGAGAGGTTTAATCACCCAGGGCAGGTAGAGCCAGCCTGTGAAAAATGCTATATCGGTATTGCTGATGCCGAGACGCTTGTACATGATGACCGAAAGGGTCATCACGGCCACGTAGGGAAGTCCCTGCGCGAAGTAGAGCGTGGGAATCCAGAGCCACGGCGAGCGGTGTTTAGTAGAGGCGTTCGATTTGTCCACCGGGATAATAGTGTTTTAGGATTTCGTTATAAGAATAGCCGCGTTCGCCCATCACCGCCGCTCCAATCTGACAGAGCCCGACGCCGTGCCCCCACCCCGCTCCGCGTAGCAGGAAGTCGCCGTCAGGCCGCTCGACCACGAAAGCCGAACTGAGGAGGTGCGAATGTGAGAGCGTGCGCCTTATCATCAGTTCCTTGCCGATGATGCGCGAGCCGAGGGTGCCGACGATTTCGAGACGGAAGATGCGTCCCGAGGTGCCGCGGGCAAGAGGGCGCAAATCGGTGATGTCGCCGAGGTCTGAGCCAAGGCGCGAGGCCACGATTTTTCCGAGTTCGTCGGGGGTGTACCTCACCTCCCAGCGATAGAAATCGGGGGTCTCGCGGTCGTAGTTGTTGAGCACCTGGGCAAGCACTTTCTCATCGCGGGTGTTGCAGAAAGCCGCCGGAATTCCGAGAATCCATTCGGCCGCGTTTTCTTCAATCGAGAGATTGGGGAAGTCTGTGGGGTCTACCCCGTCGCGGCGCGCCGCGAGATAGCTCTTCGGGGAATTTTCCCAACAGTTTTCAAAACGTTCGAACACACCTCCGCAACACTTCGAGAAACGAGCGTCGCACAACTCGCCTTCGGCCTTGAGAACTTCGCCTCGCGTGGCTTCGACAGCATCCGCAGCTTTCTCGGAGACAATGCGCGAGATGCCCTGATAGCGCTGGCAATGGTCGTCGGCGCACACATCGAAGAGAGTATGGTCTTCGTGGTCCCACCAACGCACGATTTCTTCAGGCGTGTCAATCATGCCTGACGGCGTAGTGCGACGGAAGTTGCTTTGCTTGCGTTGCATCTGCGCTATGAGCCATGAGCGTGAAATCACGGCATGGGCTTTAAGGAGATTTGAAGAGGCCGTCGCGGCCATTTCGCTTGAAATGACCGATTTGAGGTATTCTTCTACATCAACGATATTGATTAACCAGAGCCGTCCCCCGTCGGCAACCACTTTCAGCCCTCCGCGGAAGCGCTGGTTTTCCTTACGCTCCCAATGGAAATCTACGCCGATGGTGACACCTTCAATCTCGAAGCTGTCCCCCTCGGGCGATGTCGGGTAAAGTTCGACAGCATCCGTCTCTCGTCCGGACATGACTACGCGGCAGCCTCCTTCGGAGAGCGCGAAATCAATCTGTCCGGTGACGACGGCGTCACCGTCGCCCGAAAAGATGCCCGACAGGTTGACGTGAATCGGGCGGGTGCTCGACAGAATGCCTACTGTGACCGTTGGAGTTTTCATAAGCCTGCGATGATTTTGCGGATGTGGAGGAATTGCTCTTCGGTGACACACACGTCACGGTAAATTTCCTCGACCTTTTCAGGCGTCAGAGCCTCGAAATCTTCTTCGGAAGAAGTGACGAACAGCCCCATCATTTCCACCGATGCCGGACTTATCGACAGGTGCCCCTCCCCTTCGCCGAAGCAACGGGGGCGATGAGCGCGACGCAGGAAGAATTTCATGCTGAATTGCTCGCCGTCGAATGTGAGCGCGACGTTGACCATGGCTTCCTCGCCCTCGGCGTGAGGAAGACTTTCGAGCAATTTCTCAGCCTTTTCGATGAGGGTCAGGGCGTCCGTCTCGCCGAGCGCGACATAAGGCACACACGTCTCGGCAGGGTTGGAAAACGAGAGCCCCGGCGCAGTTTTGAACATGAGCTTCGAGGGAAGCGTGACCACCTGAAAGTGGAAATGGTCGGGAGCCGAAGCCCCGCACTTGCCGCCGTTGTAGAATACCACCTGCCCCTGCATGACGCGGGCGAAGAAAACCATATCCTCTATTCGCCGCGCAAGTCTCTGCGGAGTGTGCTCCACGGAGGGAATGGTGAGATGACGCGGAGTGACGGGATAAGGATTGACGAGCACGTCGTAGCCGGCAGTCTCGATGCGCGTCTGCTCAGGCGGCCGCGACTCGCGGCAAAGGAAACATCCGCGTTCGCGTATCGCCTGAATAGTGACATCGGCAATGGCGGAGCGACGTCGGTGGGAGGCAAGGATTTTCACAACTTTCATTTCCGGAAAATCAGGCAGAGTCATCTCTGCCGCACTTTCAAAGGCTTCGGCCTGACGGGCGAAGTTGGCTTCGGCAAGTGGCCAGGAACGCAGTTGCGAATCAACGAGGGCGTCAATCCGGCTGCGCAGACTTCGCGCTGCCCTGCTGCGTCGAGCGACAAGCTCTGCGGTTCGCACCGAGTCTTTGTAGAGATTGTTCGCGTTGATTTTCGCAGGTGTCAACGAGTGGTCGGTGTTGTCTTCCCAACGCCGGCAGTTGTAGAGCGATTCGTAGATGCGCCCGATACGGAAATTGCGGCTCATGGCGAGCCCCATGGCGTAGTCCTCGCCGTAGCTGACGTTAGGAAAACCGATGGCGCGCGCGGCCGCCGTAGCAAAAGCTCGCGGTGCGCCCAGGCCGTTGATGCGCAGGGCGTTGTTGGGGCCGTTTTCGTCGGTCCATTCGCGGTGGTCGATGAGGCCGGGAGGGAGGATGTTTCCGTCAAAATCGGTCAGGGTGTATGAGCCGATTACCATCCCGCAATTTTCAGAACGGAATTTGTCGACAATGCGCTGCAATACGTCGGCAGACGAATAGACGTCGTCACTGTCGAGCTGCACGGCATAGCGTCCGCAAAATTCCGATTGGAGCGCGAGATTCCAGCAGCCACCGATGCCGAAGGTCCGGTCGGGAAAGGCAGCTGTGTCAATCACGACAATGCGCGGGTCGGCGGCAGACATCTCGGCAAGGATTTCCGAGGTGCCGTCTGTGGAGCGGTTGTCTACCACAATAATATTGTAAGTAAAGTCGGTCTGCTGCGCGAGAGCCGACGAGACGGCGTCGCGGATGGTGCGGGCTCGGTTGAGAACGGGGATGATGACAGAGGCTTCCACCGGAAAATCACCATCTGCATTGAAAGGGCCGACTTCTTCACTTTTCACCGCCGCGCCGATGCGATTGAGATAGTCTGTGACAGCTCGCTCCATCTCGATTTGAACGTTTCGGTTGCGAGGGTCGACGTAGTCAAACTGTTTCTCACCTGCCGTCGTTTCGTCCTGTCGGGCGGTTACTTCGTAAATCGGCTCGGCAATATGACGGAAATGTCCGAACTCCGACAGACGCAGGCGCAAATCATACCAACCCGCAAAGTCATACTCGGGCAACCCTTTCGCGAGCAGATGCCTGAGGAGGTCGGTGCGCACCCAGACCACGGGGCCGAAATCGAAGTCGTCGCGCAACGCACCGTCCTGACAAGCTATCAGCTCTACCCTGCCGCCGTCCCTGACGTGGTCGGCGTAAACGAGGGGTGCATCAAAGTCACACGAAAAGTCGGGACGCCCGTTTGACGTGATTTCCACCGAGGGGTCAATCACGACTTTGGTGTATTTGCCGAGCGGCGTGAAGCGCAAGCGTTTGAGAGAAGCGGGGATATTTGAAATTTCAGACATGGAGTATCATCGTGATTAAAGGACCGGGCTAAGCAGACGCGAAAGCGATTCCTTGATGCGTGACGAGCGCGAGCGGTGCGACCATTCAGACATGGTGACACGCTGACTGTGTGAGGCATCGCGCAGAAATTGTTTCGCAAGCTGGCGGTTGGTCTGAGGAGAATACAAAAGTATGTTTTCTTCGAAATTGTGTTCAAACGAACGGAAGTCGAAATTTGTCGAGCCGATGGTGGAAAATTCGTCGTCGACAATCAGAACCTTCGCATGGTGCATTCCGGGCAGGAAAAACAACACCTTTATGCCCGCGAGAAGACACTCTTCGACAAACGAACGCGAGGCGTAGGTGAGGAGCGCCGAGTCGCACCTGCGCGGCATCATCACCCTGACGTCTACCCCGGCGAGTGCGGCTGCCTGAAGGGAGGACAGGAGCGAGTCGGAGGGAAGGAAATAGGGCGTCTGAATCCAGATGCGTTTCTTGGCCACGCCGATGGCTTTCTGAATCAGGAGCGACATGTTCTGCCAACGCTCGGTGGGACCGGACGTGACGAACTGCACGCCGACACCCTCCGTGAGCGACGCTGCATGGTCGGCCGGGCCGTGAGGGTCGTCGCTCAGCAGACTCTGACCCATAAACTTCCAGTCGACCGCGAAGTTATACTTCAGGGCCGCGACCCCCGGGCCGGTGATGCGCACCATGGTGTCGCGCCAGAGAGCAAACTGTTTGCCTCCGTCTACGTAGCGGTCGGCTATGTTCATGCCTCCGATGTAGCCCACTTCATCGTCAATCACCACCACCTTGCGATGATTGCGCCAGTTGACGCGCGAGAGTTTCGAGGCGAAGTTGATTTTGAAGAAAGCATGCACCTCGATGCCGTGTTCCTTCATGGTCATAAAGAAATTGCGGCGTCGCGCGTCAAACGACCCGATGTAGTCGTAGATTACTCTTACCTTCACACCCTGTTTGGCTTTCTCGATAAGGAGGTCGCGCAGCCTCCGGCCCAACTTGTCGTTGGCGATTATGTAATATTGCAGATTGATTGAGTGGCGTGCGTTGGCGAGGTCGTTGAAAAGTGCTTTGAAATGAGATTTACCGTCCTGATAGATGGTCACGGCGTTGTTGTCGGAGTAGGGAGTGTCAGACACTACGGAGGCGAGGCGCACGAGTTTGCGCGTCTCCGACGTCATCTTGCCCGGGAGCTTGGCAGGTGCGCCGGGAGCCCACGAAGCGGCCATGAGTCTCTTGCGGTTGCGGCGCGAAATCATGCGGGTGCCGCGCAACGAACGCCCGAAAAAGAAATAGAGCACGATGCCGCCGACCGGGAAAAGTATCAGCGCCATGACCCACGCGATGGTCTTGAGAGGATTGCGCGACTCGCTGAGTACAGCCACGACGAGCCACGCCACCAAAAGGACGTAGGCGGCTACAAGAGTGTAGAATATGGCGGTGTGGACTGTCATGTCAAAGCAGTTTACCGCGAAATTACTCATTTTTTTGCAATTTGCCAAAAAATGCCTAAATTTGCATCATGCTTGAGGAGAGGTGTCGGGTCTGTAGGCATTTCGCAGCTGCGCCTCCGGAGCTATTTCATAACCTATCGCCTATTCTTATGAAACAAGGTTTCCTGAGGGTGGCCTCCGTGGCGCCCCGCGTCAGCCCGGCTGACGTAGATTTCAACGTCATACAAATCAAGAACTCTCTCGTTGCGCTCGCCGACAAAGGCGTTGAGGTGGCGGTCTTTCCCGAAATGTCGGTGACCGGCTACACGTGTGCCGACCTTTTTCACAATCGCACCCTTCTCGCAGCCAGTGCCGACGCGCTGGCCGAACTGAAGGAATTTTCAAAAACGGTTGATGTCCACTTCATCGTCGGTGCTCCGTTAGAGGTTTCGGGCGCACTCTATAATTGCGCCGTTCTCTTCCGAAACGGTCGTGTCGATGTGACGGCTAAACGATATATTCCGAATTACAACGAGTTTTACGAACGCCGTTGGTGGCGCCCCATCGAGCCGCAGACGAAAACGGTTGTTAAGATTGCCGGAGAGGATGCGGTGATTTCAGGCGCGAAAGTTTTTGAATCGCACGGCGCCCTCTTAGGAATTGAAATCTGCGAGGACCTTTGGGTGCCCGTTCCGCCGTCGTGCGCGCTCGCCATGGCCGGTGCCACCGTAATCTTCAATCTCTCGGCTTCCGACGACCTCATTGGAAAGTATAACTATCTGCGTTCGCTTATACAACAGCAGTCGGCGCGATGTCTGTGCGGCTACGTGTATGCCGGCGCGGGTTGGGGCGAATCGTCCACCGACCTCGTGTTTGACGGCAAAGCCATCATAGCCGACAACGGGCGCATCCTCGCAGCAAACCGCCGCTGGACGCCTGACGACAACACCGCCATCTCTGACATCGACATCGAGGCGCTCGAGCGTGACCGTCTGCACACTACTACGTTTGCCGACTGCGCCGCCGAAATGGCCGTGCGACCCGAAGCGGAGAATTTCAATCCCTCCGACCGAGTCACCGACATTCACCACCGCCTGCTGCGCCGCATCGACCCTCTGCCCTTCGTGCCTTCCGACAACGCCGAGATGGAAGAGCGTTGCGACGAGATACTCAACATTCAGGCTGCCGGACTGGCGCGCCGACTCGATGCAATCCGATGCCGGACGCTGACCGTAGGTATTTCCGGCGGTCTCGACTCGACGCTCGCGCTCCTCGTGGCCGTCAAGACCTTCGACCGCCTCGGCCTCGACCGAAAGGGTATCATCGGTGTGACCATGCCCGGATTCGGCACCACCGACCGCACTCACGACAATGCCGTCGCTCTCATGGAAGCCCTCGGAGTCACGTCGCGCGAGATACCAATCGCCGACGCCGTCAACCAGCATTTCAAAGACATCGGTCACGACCCCGCTGTCCATGACGTCACCTATGAAAATTCGCAGGCGAGAGAGCGCACGCAGATTCTGATGGATGTGGCAAATCAAACCGGAGGCATCGTGCTCGGCACAGGCGACCTCTCGGAGCTTGCCCTCGGCTGGGCAACGTACAACGGCGACCACATGTCGATGTACGGCGTCAACGCGAGTGTCCCGAAAACGCTTGTGAAGTATCTCGTGAATGCGTTTGCCGTAGAACATGGGAAAGACTCTCTAATCTCGCGGCTGCTCGAAGACATCATTGACACCCCCATCAGTCCGGAATTGATTCCCGCCGCCCCCGACGGCACCATCAAGCAAAAGACCGAAGACCTTGTCGGCCCCTACGAGCTGCATGATTTCTTCCTCTATTACACCCTCCGCTATGGCTTCACTCCCGAGCGTATACTCTACCTCGCTTTGCAGGCCTTCGACTCCGCAGTCTATCCGGAGGAGGTAATCAGGAAATGGCTCGACACATTCGAGCGAAGATTTTTCGCGCAGCAATTCAAACGCTCGTGTCTGCCTGACGGGCCGAAAGTCGGGTCGGTATGTCTTTCGCCCCGCGGCGACTGGCGCATGCCCTCCGACGCCTCGTCGGCCCTCTGGAGAAAATTCTGACCCTTTTTGCACGCCACCAAATGAAATTAGGACTTCTGCCAAAAATCGGCATAGCTATCGTAGCCGGCATCGGGATAGGATTTGTCTCTCCGATGTGGCTCACACAGGTGTTCGTCACGTTCAACGGCATCTTCTCGCAATTCCTCGGGTTCATGATTCCGATGATTATCCTCGGATTTGTCATTCCGGCGATTGCCGACATAGGGTCGCGCGCAGGCAAACTGCTTGTGGTGACAGCTTTGCTGGCCTATGGCGCGACATTTCTCGCCGGACTTCTCAGCTACACCGCCGGCACTCTGACTTTTCCTTCGCTCATCAGCGGAGAGGAGGGCGTTGAACTCGCCGAGAGTGCGGGGCCGACGATAGCCCCCTACTTCGAGGTGGCGATGCCCCCGTTGATGGATGTCGTTTCGGCCCTGGTTCTTTCCTTCGTTCTCGGGCTCGGAATAGCTTTCCTCAAAGGCGACGTGCTCAGGAAAGGCGCGCAGGAATTTCGCACCATCGTGGCCAAGACAATCGGAGTGGCGGTAATCCCCCTGCTTCCGCTCTACATATTCGGAATTTTTCTCAACATGACCGTCGAGGGGCAAGTGGGCGTGATTCTGAAATGTTTCGCAAAGATAATAGTGGTAATATTCATACTCCACATTCTTATTCTTGTGATACAGTATTGCGTCGCCGCCCTCTTCGCCAAGAAAAATCCGTTTTGGATGCTGAAGACCATGATGCCGGCCTATTTCACCGCACTCGGCACCCAATCGTCGGCCGCCACGATACCCGTGACACTCAAGCAGACCGTCGCGATGGGCGTGCGCGAGGACATTGCGGGTTTCGTGGTGCCCCTTTGCGCCACGATTCACATGAGCGGCTCGGCTCTGAAAATCGTGGCGTGTGCGCTCGCGCTGACCATCATTTATGACCAGCCGCATGAACTCGGAATGTTCTGCCACTTCATAGCGATGCTCGGTGTCACGATTATCGCCGCCCCGGGTATTCCCGGCGGAGCCATCATGGCGTCGCTCGGACTTCTCAGAAGCATACTCGGATTTGACGAAACGACAGTGGCCATGATGATAGCCCTCTACATCGCCATGGACTCTTTCGGCACCGCCTGCAACGTGACCGGCGACGGCGCGCTCGCTGCAATCATTAACCGTCTTTTCCCGGCTGAAAAGACACAAAACCTTAGCTAAAATGCGTAAATTCTTTCTGACCCTCTGTCTTTCGATGGCTTCGATGTCGCTCTTCGCGGCTGAACGCATCGTGTCACTTGACTCTCATTTCAATTCGCTTACCGTCAGCGCCGGAGCAAACGTGGTCTACGTGGCCGATGGTTCTGCCGGAAGTGTCACCATTTCCGGTCCGGACGACAAAATCAACAACGTTGAAGTGAAAATTTCACACGGCACTCTTTTTATCGCACCTAAAAAGTCGAACAACCGCGGTCGCAACGGCGACACAATCAAGGGCGTGACAATACGCCTTAGAGGAAATGCCGTGACTCGCATCGAAGCGTCGTCGGGTGCGGAGGTCAAGTCGACCTCTCCGATTGCCGCCGGCACCGAGCAGGGCACAATCAACGTGTCGTCGGGCGCGGAGGTGAAACTCCAATTCCTCCACGTCAGCTCGCTCAATGCTACCGCTACGTCGGGCGGAGAGATAGAGATTGAAAACCTCGTGACCGGTCACGCCACGGCTACAGCTACCTCAGGCGGCGATGTGGAGCTCTCGGGCACAGCCACCGAACTTTCGGCCAACGCGACGAGCGGCGGTAGCGTCGACACCTCAGGCCTTAAAGTGAGCGGCAAAGTCTCTGCCAACAAGTCGTCGGGCGGGTCGGTGAAGGTGAGAAACAAATGAGCAAGTCGCCGCGCTGCTCCGTTTTGAAACGAAAGGCGTGGCTTGCCCTTACGGTTTTTAACATTAAATAACGGAGACCGCCCGATAGTTTTGGCACGGTTTTTGTTGTAAGTGTAGACAAAACCATATTTACTAATCAAAGCGATTAATCACCATCGCTGAAAGAAGAAAGGATATTCCAATTGATGGAGACATTATATTCACAGAAATTTAAAGAAGTAGTCAATGAAGCTCCGAGTCAGGCAGTTCGTCACAATTCGCATTATGTGACCCCGGAGCACCTGCTTCTGTCGCTCCTCAAGGATGTCGACTCCGAGCCTGCCCGGCTCGTCGAGCGTGCTGCCAAGGGTGCATCCGTCTATCAGTTGCGCGAGGCTCTCGACAATGCGCTCTTTAATGCGGCTTCGGAAGGAGCCTTCAAGGGTAACGTGTCGATGGAAGATGTGACGGTGAGCGACCTTACCGGACGTATCATCAAACTCAGTGTGCTCGAGGCGCGTCTGCTCAAGAGCAGCACCGTTGATGCACTTCACCTTCTTCTGGCTATTTTTCACAACTCCGATGCCCAGGCTTCCGAATTCATGCAGCCGTTTCAAAAGGCGGGTGTCAACTACAATACCCTCGCACGTCTTGTCGGCTCGGCCGGTTCGACCCCTATCATGAGCGACGACGCAGCCTACGACGAACCTGACGAAGAGGAAGAGGGCGCTGCACCCGGCGACGACGACCGACGCAGTCAGGCGCGTTCCGCACAATCGCGCAAGGCCACCGGGACGGACACTCCTATGCTCGACAAGTATGGCAACGACATGACCCTTGCCGCCGAAGAGGAACGACTTGACCCCGTCGTGGGTCGCGACGTAGAAATCGAGCGTCTCGCCCAGATTCTCTCTCGCCGTAAGAAAAACAACCCCGTGCTCATCGGTGAACCAGGCGTGGGCAAAAGTGCGATAGTCGAAGGTCTCGCCCTTCGCATCGTGCAGCGCAAGGTCTCGCGCATCCTGTTCGGCAAGCGCGTCATATCGCTCGACATGGCTTCGCTCGTGGCCGGCACGAAATATCGCGGTCAGTTTGAGGAGCGCATCAAGGGAATCCTCAACGAGCTGTCGAAAAACAAGGATATCATCCTCTTTATAGACGAGCTCCACACGATAGTCGGTGCAGGCAACGCAGCCGGCTCGATGGATGCCGCCAACCTGCTCAAACCTGCGCTGGCACGCGGAGAAATCCAGTGCATCGGTGCGACCACCCTTGATGAGTATCGCAAGAACATAGAAAACGACGGAGCTCTCGAGCGCCGCTTCCAGAAAGTGATGGTCGAGCCTACCACCGCGCAGGAAACCCGTGTCATTCTTGACAACATCAAGGAAAAATACGAGAAACACCACAACGTCAACTACACCCCCGAGGCACTTGATGCATGTGTGCGTCTCACCGAACGCTACATCTCCGACCGCAATTTCCCCGACAAGGCTATCGACGCGATGGATGAAGCCGGCTCGCGTGTACACGTGACAAATATCTCCGTGCCTCCTCGCATCGAGCAACTCGAAAACGAAATCCGCGAGACAGCCGCCCAGAAGCTGAGCGCAGCCCAGTCGCAGAATTTCGAGAAAGCCGCCTCTTTCCGCGACAAGGAGCAGAAGCTCAAGGCCGAACTCGACGCTGAGAAATCGCGTTGGGAGAAAGCACTCGAGGGCGAACGCGAAACAGTTGACGAAGAGAAAGTGGCCGAGGTTGTGGCCATGATGACCGGAGTGCCTGTGCAGCGAATCGCACAGGCCGAGGGTAGCCGTCTGAAAGAGATGACTCCCACGCTGAAGAGCAAAATCATCGGTCAGGACGGAGCGATTGAAAAGGTTGTAAAGGCTATTCAGCGCAATCGTCTCGGACTCAAAGACCCCGGCAAACCTATCGGCACGTTCCTGTTCCTCGGCCCGACCGGCGTAGGCAAGACACATCTTGCCAAGAAACTTTCGGAATACATGTTTGACTCGGCCGATGCGTTAATCCGTATCGACATGAGCGAATACATGGAGAAGTTTACCGTGTCGCGACTCGTCGGAGCGCCTCCCGGCTACGTAGGTTACGAGGAGGGCGGTCAGCTCACCGAAAAGGTGCGCCGTCACCCCTACTCCATCGTTCTTCTCGACGAGATTGAGAAAGCGCATCCCGACGTGTTCAACCTGCTTCTTCAGGTGATGGACGAAGGACGACTCACCGACTCGCTCGGTCGCCGCGTCGATTTCAAGAACACCATTATCATAATGACCTCAAACGTCGGCACGCGCCAGCTCAAGGACTTCGGTGGCGGCATTGGCTTCAACGCACCGTCGGCTGATGATAAGGAAGTCTCTTCGGCGGTGCTCCAGAAGGCACTCAACAAGGCCTTCGCACCGGAGTTCCTTAACCGTATCGACGATGTGATAATGTTTGAGCCCCTCTCGAAAGAAGCTATTTTCAGCATCATCGACATCGAGCTTGCCGGATTCTATTCGCGCGTCAAAGACCTCGGATTCAAACTTTCGCTCACCAATGAGGCGAAAGACTTCGTGGCCGAAAAGGGTTACGACTCCCGCTTCGGAGCCCGTCCCCTCAAGCGAGCCATACAGAAGTATCTCGAGGACCCTCTGGCCGAATTGCTCATCGACGGCAAGGTCAACCCCGGCGACACCATCAACGTCACGGCTGAACCTGAGGCTACCGAACTCAAAATTGAGGTGGTCGAAGCGGAAAAATAAAACGTTGTCTGAAAAGGGATTTCTTTTCGATACACTTATTTTTTCCCACGTAACCCGAGAAGACCAAACTTCTCATCACCTTATTAAGAATCTACGCCTCGGCGCAAAGTCATGCATCATTTCCCGTGTGTGTGACGTGCGCCGGGGCTTTTTCTATGCCGTTGCGAGAGATAACCAGTTGTAGACGGAGAGTCGGGGAAAATTTAGGACTTCAGACGTTACCGCACTTTTTTCGCCGAATAGATTTGTAATTTTGCAATTATTCAAGTAATTTTGCGCTAACAAAATTGTTAATCAAAACAGATAAACATAAATGTTATGAGTAATTCGACTGAACACAAAGCAATTAACGACACTGAGCGACGCATCCTTCAGGCGGCCGAGCGCGAGTTTCTTACGAAAGGCTTGAAAGGGGCGCGAACTTCCGCGATAGCAGAGGCCGCGGGAGTGAACCACGCCATGCTTCATTACTATTTCCGAACGAAGGAGAAACTTTTCGAGCGCATCATATCTGAAAAGTTGGACGCACTGCATCAGTTGATTTCTCGCTCGTTCATCGAGATGAATCTTCCTCTCGAAGAGCTGATAAAAAATCTGATAAACGAGCATCTCGATTTTATCGCGAACAATCCGGACTTGCCACGTTTCATCACCAATGAGATTTTCGGTGACGACGAGCGTATTGAGAATTTCTATCTCAAAATCATGAGGGTCGCGCCGGATGTGATGTCGAAATTGCAGACGAAAATCGACGACCTCGCCGATGCAGGACAGTGCAAAAGAGTCGATGCCCGGATGCTGCTGCTCGATATCGTCTCTCTCAATGTGTTTCCATTCGTCGCCGCGCCATTGATGAACCGCATCTTTGGCGGCTGCATGGACAACACAGCCGATTTTATCGAAAAGCGCAAGAAAGAGAATTTCGAAACCATTGTAAGGAAACTGAATCTAAGAGTGCAAACTGCATAAACCCCGAGTAAGAGAGTATGAAAAATATTTTTGCAGGAATTTTCCTGACGGCGATCGGAGCCCTCGCGGCACACGCCGACATAACGATTGAGGAATGTGTGAGAAAAGCTGAGGCAAACTATCCGCTCATCAAGAAGTATGAACTTCTGTCGGCCACGACGCAGATTGAACTTTCGGATATCAACAAAAGCTGGCTGCCCCGCATCGGTGTCTACGGACAGGTGACAGGCCAGAACGTAGTGCCCTCTTTCCCGGGTGCGCTCAAATCTGTCTTGACACAGATGGGGAGCGATATGAAAGGCCTCGGAAAAATTCAGTACAAGGTCGGGGTTGACGTGTCGCAGACGATTTGGGATGGAGGCGTTTCGAGTACTCGCCGAGAGCTCTCACGCTCTCGTGAAGAGGCTCAGAAGGCTTCTAACGATGTCGAAATGTATGCTGTGAGGGAAAGAGTGGAAAATCTCTATTTCGCCATACTTCTCACAGACGAACAGATTGCGCAAAACATGGTCACCGAAACGCTTCTTGAGAGTAATCTCGAAAGACTGAGAGCGATGCACCGAAACGGTACGGCCATGCAGAGCGATGTCGACATGGTAGAGGCCCAGACCCTGACCTTGAAACAAAACATCAGCCTTGCACGTCACGCGGTAGAGGGCTACAGAGAACTGCTCAGTCTGTTCGCGGGAGAAGACCTTAAGAATGAGACCCTTCTCAGGCCTTCGGCCGACGAGCCGGTGTCTGACGAATCGCTCCGTCCCGAGATTGGGCTTTTCGAAAGTCAGCGCAGATTCAACGCTCTTTCAGACCGTCTGACCAAAAACGAATTAATGCCGAAAGTAGGATTTTTCGCACAGGCCTACTACGGTTATCCCGGAATTGATTACTTCAAAAGCATGGTGAGCCGTGACCTCTCTTTTAATCTTCTCGCCGGGGTGAAAGTGTCATGGAACGTCGATGCGTTCTACACTCGCAAAAACTCGACGCGTCGCACACAACTCAACGCGCAGAACATTGCCACTGACCTGCAGCTGTTTCTCTTCAACACCGGATTGCAGACATCTTCGCAGCGTTCGACAATAAGCGGATTGCGAGACGTGATGAACGACGACGCCCGCATCATCGAGCTACGCGCGAACGTGCGCAAGGCCGCCGAGTCGCAACTGGCCAACGGAGTGATTGACGCAACCGCTCTGCTCACGAAAATTTCTGACGAAAACCTTGCCCGTCTCACGGCTCAGTTTCACGAAACTCAACTCCTCAAGGAAATCTACATTTTGAAATACACTCTCAACAGATGAAAAAAATACACTACCTTGCTCTTGCAGGCCTGACATTCACCGCGTGCCATAACACACCAGATTATGACGCAACAGGCATTTTTGAGGCCACCACGGTTACGGTTTCGGCAGAAACTTCAGGGCGCATCCTCAAACTTGATATCGCCGAGGGCGACACCGTTTTCCGCGGTGCAAACATCGCGCTTATTGACACCACTCTCCTCTCGCTACAACAGAAACAACTCCAGAGCCAACGCCTTTCGGCCGAAACGACATCGCCCGACATTGCAGCGCAGGCCTCGTCGCTCCGGACGCGGATTGCACATCAGCAGCACGAGTGCGAGCGTCTAAGCCGTCTTCTGGCCGACGGTGCCACGACCCAAAAACAATATGACGATGCGCAGGCCGAACTCGCGGCTTTGCGCGGACAACTCACCGCTCTCCTTTCGACCCTCGGCAAAAACAGAAGTTCGATTTCAGACAATGCCGTGGCGATACATTATCAATCGGAACAGATAGCCGAGCAAATCGCCAAAAGCGAGATTGCCTCGCCCCTTTCAGGCACGGTGCTCGTCAAGTATGCCGAACCGGGTGAGTTTGCCACCCCCGGAAAGCCCCTTGTAAAGATTGCCGACCTTAACAAAATCTACCTTCGCTCATATTTCACGGTCGCGCAACTTGCCGACATCAAACTCGGGCAGAAAGTCACCGTCATCGCCGATTTCGGAGGAGACAATCAAAACGAGTATCCCGGCACTATCACCTGGATAGCGGAAGAAAGCGAATTTACGCCCAAATCAATCCAGACGAAAGACAGTCGCGCAAACCTTGTGTATGCGGTGAAAGTGGCCGTTGAAAACGACGGACGTCTTAAGCTCGGGCAATATGGCGAGGTGAGATTATGAGCTGCGCTGTTGAGATAACCGACCTCACGAAGAGTTACGGCACGACCGTGGCCCTCGAACATGTCAGTCTGTCGGTCGGAAAGGGGGAAATGTTCGGTCTCATCGGGCCGGATGGTGCCGGAAAAAGCACGATGTATAAAATTCTGGCCACCCTGTTGACGCCTGATTCCGGCAGCGCGACTGTCTGCGGCCTCGACACGGTGAGGCACTTTCGCGACATCCGCACCCGCATAGGATATATGCCTGAAAAATTTTCGCTCTATCAAGATTTGACGGTAGAAGAAAACCTGAAGTTTTTTGCATCGCTCTTCGGGGTCTCAATCAAGGAAAACTATGATTTGATAGCCCCGATTTTCGGGCAGCTCAAACGATTTCCCAACCGTCGCGCGGGAGCCTTGTCGGGAGGAATGAAACAGAAACTCGCCCTCAGCTGCGCCCTGATACATCGCCCTGAAATTCTGCTGCTCGACGAACCGACCACAGGCGTAGATGCCGTGTCGAGAAGTGAGTTTTGGGACATGCTCGCCACCCTCCGTGAGAAAGAGATAACCATTCTCGTCTCGACCTCCTATATGGACGAAGCCACACGCTGCGAACGGATAGCCATGATTAACGAAGGGCGGATTCTCGACATCGACACGCCCGCGCGACTCATAGCCGGAATTGGCGAGAACCTCTACAACGCCGTGTCGGCCGATATGTTTACGCTTCTCAAACATCTTCGGGAACTGCCCGAAGTGAGCGACTGCTACACCTTCGGCGCCACGCTCCACGTTGTCGGCGCTCCGGACTTCGACCCGGCGAGAGCAACTGACAAACTGCGCGAGCAGGGCCTGAATGACGTGAAAATCTATCCTGCACAGGGCGATATCGAAGACCTATTCATTAAACTGACACGCGATGACAAGTAACGAAAACGTAATAACGGTCAGAAATCTCACGAAGAAATTCGGCACGTTCACAGCTGTCGACCACATCTCGTTTGACGTTAAGAAAGGAGAGATATTCGGCTTTCTCGGAGCCAACGGAGCCGGGAAGACCACGGCGATGCGAATGTTGTGCGGACTGAGTTTCCCGACATCGGGCGATGGCTCGGTGGCCGGTTTCGACATCAATAAATCATCGGAAGAAATCAAACGCCGCATCGGCTACATGAGCCAGAAATTTTCGCTCTACGAAGACCTGTCGGTGATAGAAAACCTCCGCCTCTTCGCCACAATCTACGGGATGAGTGACGAGGATATCCGTCGGGCTTCGGACAACCTGTTCAGGAGTCTCGAAATGGAAGGAATGCGCAACACCCGCGTCAAGGATTTGCCCGTAGGGTGGAAACAGAAGCTCGCGTTTGCCACCGCGACAATCCATAGGCCACAGGTGGTCTTTCTCGATGAACCCACAGGCGGAGTGGACCCCGTCACACGGCGCAGATTCTGGGAGATGATTTACAAGGCCTCGTCGGAAGGGATGACGGTCTTCGTGACCACTCACTATCTGGATGAAGCCGAGTATTGCAACCGCGTGTCGATTATGGTGGACGGACGCATCAGCGCCCTCGACTCACCCGCCGCGCTCAAGAAAAAGTATAACGTCACAACGATGGACGAAGTGTTTCGCATCGTAGCCAAAGATGCTGTCAGAGGAGACTGAAACATGAGCATATTTCATTCGCTTGTAAAAAAGGAAGCACTCTACGTAGTGAGAGACACACGCACGATGATAATCACTTTGCTGATGCCTCTCATGCTGTTGCTGCTTTTCGGATTTGCCATTTCTACCGAGGTCAACGACATCAGGGTGGTAGCGACCGTTGACATGCACACAGATGAGACGCGCGACATCCTGCAACGGCTCAGTGTCAACGAATACTTCGATTTCCGGGGGCTTGTTTCTCCCGCCGAGGTCGAAACACTCCTGCGCACAGGAAAGATAGATGCGGCGCTGATGCTTCGCAGCGCGGAAGGACAGACAGAGTCGCAGCTAATCGTAGACGCCTCCAACACCACGACCGCCCAGGCCGTCACCGCCTACATACAAGGAGTGGTAGGCGGGACACCGAATTTTTCACCTGTTCTCACCCACACCCTTTACAACCCGCAGATGAAAAGCGCCTACAACTTCGTGCCGGGCATTATGGGAATGATTTTCATTCTCATCTGCGCCATAATGACATCGGTCTCTATCGTGAGGGAAAAGGAAAGCGGAACAATGGACCTGCTGCTCGTCTCGCCCGCGAAACCTTATACGATTATTCTCGGGAAACTCGTGCCCTACTTCCTGCTGTCGTGCGTGATTCTCGCCATTATGCTTCTGATATCCTACACGGTGCTTGGGCTTCCACTCTCGGGGAGCGTGTTCAGTGTGATATTCGTGTCGATGGTCTACATCGTTCTGTCACTTTCAATCGGACTGCTCGTCTCGACGATAGCAACTTCGCAGATAACGGCGCTGATAGCCTCGGCAGTGGTGCTGATGATTCCGGTAATCATGCTGTCGGGGATGATTTTCCCGATTGACAACATGCCCCTGCCACTGCAATATGTGTCGGGCATCGTGCCGGCACGCTGGTATACAGAGGCGATGCGCAAACTTATGATAGAACAGCTCGGACTGCGCTACGTGATGCACGAACTCATAGTCCTCTCCCTGATGACCATATCTCTACTCGTGCTTGCTGTAACAATATTTATCCGTCAAAGAAAATGAAACTTAGAATACTGAAAGCACTGCTCCGTAAAGAGCTTCGCCTGCTGGCAAGCAATCCTCTCATTCCGAGGATTATTTTCGCGATGCCTGTAATGGTGATGCTGATAATCCCGCTCGTGGCAAATCTTGACGTTAAGAACGTAAATGTGACGGTGGTAGACAATGACCGCAGCGAGCTTTCGCGACGCATTGTCGCCGATGTGGATGCTTCGAGCGTGCTCACCGTTGCGTCGGTGTGCGACACTTACAACGAAGCTATCCTCACGATAGAAAACGGCGAAAGTGACGTAATCCTCACGATTCCACGGGACTATTCGAAATATCGCGAGACAATCCCTGTGGATGTGGAGGCCAATGGAGTCAATGCCACAAAAGGTATGCTCGGAGTCAGATACGTATCGGAGTCGGTGGTGGCCACGCTTTCGCAATGGATGAAAGAGACCGGTGTGACGCAGACGGCTCCACAGATAAGTGTCATCAACCGATACAACCCCACTCTGAATTTTCGCAATTACATGATTCCGGCTCTGATGGTGGTGCTCTTCATCATAATATGCGGTTTTCTCCCCGCGTTGAATCTCGTGAGCGAGAAAGAGAGCGGCACCATCGACGCTATGAACGTGACGCCTGTGAGCAGATTTACGTTCGTACTCTCGAAACTCATTCCGTTCTGGATAGTCGGACTTCTCGTCGTGACAATCGGGATGTTGATAGGGCGTCTCGTCTACGGTCTCAGCCCCGAAGGAAACATTGGCGCAATCTACCTCGCCACGATACTTTTCAGCCTCGTGATGTCGGGCCTCGGAGTTGCGATAGCCAACGGTTCGTCAACGATGCTTCAAAGCATCTTCGTGATGTTTGCGTTCATCATCATCTTTCAACTCATGGGGGGATTGTTCACACCAATCAGGTCAATGCCCGACTGGGCGCAGTTTCTCACCTACGCCATCCCGCCGCGCTACTACATAGAAATCATGCGCGGCATCTATCTGAAAGGAGCCACCGTGGCCGACCTTTGGCTGCAATTCGCGGCACTTGCGGGATTTGCAACGCTGACATGTCTGCTCTCGGCAATAACGTATAGGAAACGCAACTGAGAAAAGCAAATAAAAAGCGTGGAGGGATGAACGCACGATGATGTTCATCCCTCCACGTGTTGTGTGATGATGGGCTTTTTATTTTATGCCTCTGGCATTGAGAGCGGCCTGATAGCGGCGTGCGTTGGCCAGGTGAGTGGCGTAGTCTTCAGCGAAATTGTGATAACCGGAGAAGTCTTCCTTGGCACACATATAGATGTAGGGATGCGAGGGCGCATTGAGCACCGCGTCGAGCGTGGCGGCCTCTGGCATACGGATTGGCCCCGGAGGAAGGCCTTTCACCTGATAGGTATTGTAAGGGCTGTTGACTTTAAGATGAGAGCCGAGTATGCGACGCAGAGAGAAATCTCCGACGGCAAATTTCACCGTGGGGTCTGCCTGGAGTTTCATACCCTTTTTCAGACGGTTTAGGTAAAGGCGTGCCACGCGCGGGCGTTCGTCGGATTTGGCCGTCTCTTCCTCGACAATCGAAGCCACCGTTGCAACCTCGACTTTGCTCAGACCGAGAGCCTCGGCCTTGGCCACACGCTCGGGAGTCCAGAAATCATTACGGTAGTCAAGCAGACGTTTCACAACCTTGCGAGGATGCGCGCTCCAATAAAATTCATAGGAATCGGGGAGGAATGCAGCGGGGAATTGCGCTTCCTTGAAACCCTGCTCGGGAAGCACCTCGGCGCAAGCTTCGAGAAAATCGGCCTCGTCAAATTGCATCTGGGAAGCGATGCGTCGCGCCACCATCGGCATAGTCCTCGCACCCTTGAAGGTGACCGTGACAGGGGTTTGGCGTCCGGTCTTGATGCGATGAGCAATCTTGAGCGCCGTCTGTCCCGGCACAACCTGATAGGCACCGTTTGACGCGGTGGGGTTGCCACCCTCCAAACGCCAAAGAGCATAGACGCGCATACCCATGCCGGAGCCGAGCCGGGTCTTGAGCGAATCTTTCAGCTGCGCGTTGGTTGCCCCCTCGGGAACGTATATCCATGGCTTTTCGTCGCCTGAATATGGAATGAAAGCAAAGAGGAGAATTGCTCCGACGACGGCGGCCACACTGAGCGCCGTAATCATAATGGCGAGCGAATTGCGGGATGCCCACGACTCCTGTTTTTTGCGCGAGCGGCCTTTTGCGCCTCCGGACGTTTTCCGTTTGCCGGACGAGGTCGGGGCCTTGCCTGAATTTGTCATCTCGTATTTCGTATTGATTGCTGAATCGATTAGTGTCTATCTGAACTGGTGCATCGCATCAATTATGCCCTGCAAGCGGTCTCTCACGCTCCCGAGAGTGCGGATGGCCTCAGCTTTCTTGGCCACGCCGTCGCGGTTGAGGCGAATTTCCTGACGGGCCGCCTCGACCTTAAGGCCTCGGTCCTTGATGAGAAATTTTATCATGCGAAACGCTTCGAGGTCGTCGTCGGTGTAGTAGCGCGTGCCTCTGTCAGAGCGGTGCGGACAGATAGTGCCGTGAAATTCACGTTCCCAAAACCGCAGGGTCGACGGAGGGACACCGAGAATTTCAGACGCTTCCGAGATTTTGTAATACAGCTTTGATGAGGAGTTTCGCATGAATGAAGTCAGGGATTGTAGAGGTCGGGGTTGAAGAAGTCGGCCACATCGCGAGCGGCTCTCAAAGCGATATTGGCCGGGGAGTCAGGATTAATCGCGATGGCCTTGAGAAATTCGGATGTCGCTTCAGCGCGGCGGTCGAGTCGCCAGAGCAACTTGCCGAGACGAAAATGTAGCGAGTCATCGTCGGGCGAAGCGGTTATCGCCTCTGATAGTGCGTCAATCGCTTTTTCGTATTCACCATCGTTAATTAAACGGTCGATTGTTTGTATATTCGCCATTTCTTTTGTAAGTTTGTGCAAATTTACGAAAAAAATCCCGTCTTATGAAAAGGTTTAGGATAATTCTTGCCGCAATAGTCCTTGCAGGAGCCGCAGGACATAACGCTGCGACGGCTGCCGAGGTGAAAATCACCGTCGAGCAGTGCGAAGGGAGCGCCATGCCCTACCCGACAGTCGACCCCTTGCTCGCCGCTATACCCGACTCGCTCACTCCGGTGTTCATCAATCATGTCGGACGCCACGGCGCGCGCTTCATGTCATCGGCCAAGACGGTAGACAAAGTGGAAAAGCATCTCCGCAAAGCCGAGACAGACGGAACGTTGACCGACAAAGGGCGCCAGATGCTCAAACTCTGCGAGAGCGTGAGAACAGCCACGGCGCAGCGTTGGGGCGCGCTCGATTCGCTCGGAATGGCCGAGCAGCGTGCCATAGCGTCGAGGATGCACAAACTCTGCCCCGACCTTTTTAACGGGACTAAAGTCAATGCCATCGCCTCGAGGGTGCCCCGATGCGTGGCCTCGATGGATGAATTCACCCATCAGCTGACACGTCTTAACAATAATGTAGAAATCTACACTTCCTCAGGTCCGCAGAACTCGCCGCTCGTCCGTCCGTGGGAGAGCGACACATACTACCAAGACTACATCAATGCCGGCGAATGGCGAAAGGTGCTCGACGACTACGCGGCCACAACCGTTCCGACAACAGTGGCCAAAGCGATGGGCGTTGCGACAGGCACGGATAAAGAAGACCGCGACTTCTCGCGAGATGTATTTAAAATCGTGAGCGCGTGCGGTGCGATGGGGATGAACATCGACATGACCCGCTATCTTTCGAAGCAGGAGCTCGCCCTGATGTGGTCGGTTTCCAACCTCGAGCATTATCTGACTCATTCAGCCTCTACCCTTTCGCAAGCTGCGCCGCAGATGACCTCGGCGCTTGTCAGCAATCTGATTAAGACACTCGAAGAGGCAGCCTCGGGAAAGAACCCCTACACCGTGATGCTGCGTTTCGGCCATGCGGAAACCATGATGCCCTTGCTGGCGCAGCTCCACATTCCGGGCTGCTACTACATGACCAACTATTTTGATACGGTAGAACAGCACTGGCGCGATTTCTACGTCATTCCTATGGCTTCAAACCTCCGAATGATTCTCCTCCGAGCCAATTCGGGCAGAATGTATGTCAGGGTTGATTTCAACGAAGTGCCCACAACGTTGATTCCCGGTCGCACCACTATCTATACCCCTCTTGCCGACGCGCTCGAGTATATGAACAAATGCCTTCCTATCGAGTATCAGCTATGAAGACCGACAACAGCAGCGAATTGTTTCCGGTAGTGACCCCCGAAGGTGTCACTATAGGGAAAGCCACACGAGCCGAATGCCACTCGGGGGCGAAATTGCTTCACCCCGTGGTGCATCTGCACGTTTTCGACCGCGAGGGTCGGATGTTTCTTCAGAAACGTCCGGAGTGGAAAGACATTCAGCCCGGCAAATGGGACACCTCGGTGGGAGGTCATGTAGATTACGGCGAGGAGGTCGGTGCGGCGTTGCGCCGCGAGGCACGCGAAGAGCTCGGACTTGAAGGATTCGACCCCTGTTTTCTCGGCAGCTACGTATTCGAGTCGCAGGTGGAGCGCGAACTTGTGAATGTCTTTACGGCAGTCACCGACACACCGCCCCGGCCCTCGGAAGAACTCGACGGAGGGCGTTTCTTTACGCTTGACGATATCCGCGCCTCGATAGGAGGCGGAGTGTTCACGCCCAATTTCGAACAGGAATTTCTAAAGTTTTTCGCTAAAAAGGATAATTTTGGTTAATTCGTTTTGAAGTTTGAAAAGTTATCACTACTTTCGCACAGATAAAAACTCAACACTATTATGGTATATACTTTCCGTCTCGTCTCTGACGAGGTAGACAATTTCAGACGAGAGATAGAGATTGATGCCGACGCTTCGTTTCGCGAGCTTCGCGACGTGATATGCGAGAGCGTGGATTACGACAAAAATCTCCTCAGCTCGTTTTTTATATGCGATGACGATTGGGAACGCGAGCAGGAAATTTCGCTCGAAGATATGGGAAGTGATTCTTCGCAGGACGTCTATCTGATGGACGACACCCCCATTTCCGATTTCATTGAAGACGAAGGCCAGCGTCTGGTCTGGGTGTTCGACTATTTCACCGACCGGAGTTTCTTTATAGAAATGAAGAAGATGCACCCCGGCAAGCACCTTTCGGAACCATTGTGTACGGTCAAGATGGGCAATGCTCCCAAGCAGCTCACCAACCTTGACGACTTCGACGCCGAGATAGATGCCAAGGCAGCCCGCGCGGCAGCCGATTCGGAGTTTGACGACGACGAACTCTATGGTTCGGATTCCTACAACGAAGACGAACTGGACGTGGCAGGCTTCGACGAAATGACCTTCGATTAATTCAATCTTTCCCTCACTCAAACGCTCAAAATCAGAATCAGCCATGATTGACATTACAGCCCACTCCACCCCGATAGGCGAAGCTCTGTTCCATACCATCACCAATTCGCGCGGCGCGCGCGTGGTGCTCTCCACACTCGGCGCCGGTATCGTTTCGATTGCCGTGCCCGACAAAGACGGGAAGCTCACCGAGGTGGCACTCGGTTATAAGAACGCCGGCGACTATTTTCAGGATGGTCCCTGCATGGGCAAAATTCCCGGACGTTTCGCCAATCGAATTGCCAAGGGCAAATTTTCGATAGACGGCACGGAATACCAGCTCGCCATCAACAACGGCCCGAATGCACTTCACGGAGGCCCGACAGGTTTTCAAAATCGCATCTGGGAAGCCAAGACCGAGGGCGACAACGCTGTGGTGTTCAGCTATTCTCCCGAGGACGGTGAGGAGGGTTATCCCGGAAAGCTTTACGTCAAAGCCACGTACACATGGACTGATGACTGCGAACTGCGTCTGCACCTTGAAGCAACGTCAGATGCTGCCACCGTGGTCAATCTCACCAATCACGCTTACTTCAATCTCGACGGCGCGACATCGGGAACGGTGCTCAATCATAAGCTGACGCTCAAGGCCTCGCACTATCTCCCTACCGACGACACCCAGATTCCCACCGGCGAAATCGCCCCAGTAGAAGGAACGCCGATGGATTTCACCAAAGCCAAAGAAATAGGTAAAGACATCCATGCAGATTTCCACCCGCTCAAGGTGGGCAAAGGTTACGACCACTGCTGGGTGATAGACGACTACCAGAAAGGCAAACTTCAGAGTGTGGCACTCCTCGAAGGTGTCGATTCGGGCATCAAGATGGAAGTACTCACCACGCAGCCCGGTATGCAGGTCTACACCGGCAACTGGCTTGAGGGTTGTCCCCAGGCTCCCGACGGCTACGCCTATCACGATTATGATGGCGTGGCGATAGAATGTCAGGGTTTCCCCGACGCCCCCAATCACGCGGAATTTCCGTCATCGCTGCTTCGTCCCGGCGAACACTATGACGAAACTATAGTATTCAAATTTGCTTGACAAAGCAATTTTCCGGCCTCTTCTCCTCGAAAGTAAAAATCAGATAAAACGAATAGCTCAAACGTAAATGAAACCCACTCTTTTTGTGCTCGCAGCCGGTATGGGCAGCCGTTACGGCGGTCTTAAGCAACTCGACCCCCTGGGCCCTCAGGGTCAGACCATTATGGATTATTCAATCTATGATGCAATTCAGGCCGGATTCGGCAAGGTAGTGTTCGTCATCCGCAAGGATTTCGAGCAGGACTTCCGCGACAAAATTCTTTCGAAGTATGAAGGTCACATCCCCGTAGAAGTAGTATTCCAGAGCACCGACAAGCTCCCCGAAGGCTACACTTGTCCGGCTGACCGCACGAAACCCTGGGGCACAAACCATGCCGTACTGATGGGCAGCGAGGTGATAAAAGAACCCTTTGCCGTCATCAATGCCGACGATTTCTACGGCCGTGACGCTTTCCGCGTCATTGCCGAAGACCTCATGCGTCCCCGCGACCGCAAGGGCGACTACTCTATGGTAGGTTTCCGCGTAGGCAACACCATGACCGAGAACGGCTCTGTTTCGCGCGGCGTTTGCTCCACCTCTGACGACGGCCTTCTCACCGGTGTAGTCGAGCGCACAGCTATCTCCTACGCTCCCGACGGCTCAATCGTCTTTACCGACGAGGAGGGCAAGGAGCAGAAGCTCGAGCCCAACACCCCCGTGTCGATGAATCTCTGGGGTTTCACACCCGACTATTTCGACTACTCCGACCGCGAGTTCCGTCACTTCCTCGACGAGAAGATTTCTGTGCCCAAGAGCGAATTTTTCATTCCCCTCGTCATCGACACGCTCATCAAGAACGGCGAGGCAACTGTCAAGGTGCTCGACACCGATTCGAAGTGGTTTGGCGTGACCTACTCGGCAGACCGCCCCGGCGTTGTCGAGAAGCTTGCAGCTCTCCATGCCGACGGCACCTATCCCGACAAGATGTTCTAAAACAGTTTTTCACTTAACACCCCATACGCAAAATGTCTCTTAAATCTACTATCCACAGCGCCTTTGAAAAGCATTTCGGAGGCGACGGCATATTCTATGCTTCGGCCGGCCGCATCAACCTTATCGGCGAGCACACTGACTACAACGGTGGCTTCGTGTTTCCCGGTGCAATCGACAAGGTCATCATGGCCGAAATCCGTCCCAACGGCACCGACAAGGTGCGCCTCTACTCTATCGGCTTCGACGAGGAAGTAACCTTCGGTCTCAACGAAGAAGACGCACCCTCGCAGCAGTGGGCGCGCTACGTGTTCGGTGTATGCCGCGAGACAATCAAGCGCGGGTTTGTAGTGAAAGGCTTCGATGCCGTTTTCGACGGCAATGTGCCTCTTGGCGCAGGCCTCTCTTCGTCGGCAGCTCTTGAGTCGTGCTTCGCTTTCGCGCTCAACGACCTCTTCAACAACAACACTATCGAGAAGTTTGAGCTTGCCAAAATCGGCCAGTCGACCGAACACAACTACTGCGGCGTAAACTGCGGTATCATGGACCAGTTCGCAAGCGTTTTCGGTAAGAAAGACCATCTGATTCGCCTCGACTGCCGTTCGCTCGAGTATGAGTACTTCCCTATCGTGCTCAACGGCTACAAGCTCGTGCTCGTCGACTCTGTAGTGAAACATGAGCTCGTTGACTCTCCCTACAACAAGCGTCGCGAATCGTGCGAACGCGTGGCCAAGCGTCTCGGTCTCGAAACCCTCCGTGACGCCACAATGGAGATGCTCGATGCAGCCAAGAGCGACATCTCGGCCGAGGACTATTCGCGTGCGAAATTCGTCATTGAAGAGAAGGAGCGCGTGCTCGACGTCTGCGACGCACTCGGTCGCGGCGACATTGAGACCGTCGGCAAAATGATGTATGCCACTCACAATGGTCTCTCGAAGGACTATGAGGTGAGCTGCGAGGAACTCGACTATCTCAACGACATCGCCCGCGAATGTGGTGTCACCGGTTCTCGCATCATGGGCGGCGGCTTCGGCGGCTGCACCATCAACCTTGTCAGCGACGAGGTCTATCCGAAATTTATCGAGACCGTGACCGCCAAGTTTGCCGAAAAATATGGCCACGCTCCCAAAATCTATGATGTGGTCGTTTCAGACGGCGCTCGCCGCATAGAGGAATAATCCCCGTCAGACCGGCACAAAAGACCTAATCAGTGAGGCGGACAATCGCGTCCGCCTCACACTTTCCCCTTTTCCTTCTGTCTTCATGGCAAAATTCAGAGTAAATATCCTCGGTTGCGGCTCGGCAACTCCCTCGGCACGACACCAGCCGTCGTGTCAGGTGATTGATTTCCGCGACAAACTCTTTATGATTGACTGCGGCGAAGGGGCGCAGACTTCCTTCAGGAAAATGGGACTTAAATTCAACCGTCTCAGCCACATTTTCATTTCTCATCTACACGGCGACCATGTGTTCGGGTTGCCCGGTCTGCTTTCCACTATGGGCTTGCACCAGACGGGTGGAGCTGTCACGATACATGTCTTTAAGGAAGGAGCGAAAATTCTGAAGCAGGTGACAGACTACTTTTGCCGCCAGTCGCCTTTCGAAATCATCTATGACGAACTGACGCCCGGTGAGCGTAGAGTGATTTACGAAGACAATGGCATTACTGTCAGGACCTTCCCGCTCTATCACAGAATTGACTGCACAGGATTCGTGTTTGAGGAAAAGCCGAAACCGCGTCATCTCATCGGCGATATGGTGAAATTTCATAATATCCCTGTCGCCCGACTTAACGACATAAAGAATGGTGCCGACTTCGTCACGGAGAACGGTGTCGTCATCCCGAACGCTGCGCTGACGACCGCACCCGACCCACAGATGAGCTACGCCTATTGCTCTGACACCATGCCGAACGCTAAAATTGCTGAAGATATCTCCGGTGTCAATACCGTTTACCATGAGGCGACCTACGACCACTCACTGGCTGCGCTGGCCCGCGAACGCGGACACTCCACTTCAGTTCAGGCTGCCGAGACAGCTCGCGATGCCGGTGCGAAACAATTGATTATCGGTCATTTCTCAAAACGCTATGTCGAGGGAGAGCTGTTGCTTCTCGACCAGGCGAAAGAAATCTTTCCGAATACCGTTCTTGCAAACGAAGGCTTGAGAATGGACCTGTTGTAGGCTGCGGGAGAGGGAACCTCTTCCATGGTGCTAATTTTTGATTTCCGACTCAAAACCAAGCATTTTTATTCTCATTGCTTGCTCGTGAGAGCATTAATCTACCTAAATCGGGCTTTTGGTTGTCTTTTTGTAAAAAGATTTAACTCTTTCGTATGGTGATTGGATTTTTTTTCGTAATTTTGTAGCGAAATTGCGTGAAAGCGCCTAAATCATCAACGTATGAAAGTTCTTAAATTCGGAGGAACATCGGTCGGATCGGCCGAACGTATTCGCCACGTAGCCGACCTTGTCGCACCCCGCGGAAAAAACATCATAGTGCTTTCGGCCATGTCGGGCACTACCAACGCTCTCGTCGAGATTGCCGATTATCTGTATAAGGGTAATCCCAACGGTGCTAAAGAGACTATCAATCTGCTTGAGTCGAAATATCTCAAGACCATCCCGGCACTCTACGATAAACACGAAACCCGTGAACGCGCTTTGAAAGAAATCAAGGCGACGTTTAACTATATCCGTTCGTTTACTACACGCGACTCCTTCACACCTGTCGAGGAAAAAATCATCCTCGCGCAGGGCGAAATGATGAGCGTGATGATGATGGTTCTCCTGCTCAACGAGCGCGGCATCTATGCCGAACAGCTTCCGGCTCTCGAATTCATGAAGACAGGCCAGAACGGAGAGCCGGATACAAAGCATATCCGTCTGAACATCAAGCCCCTACTCGACAAATATGCCGACGCGGAAATCTACGTCACTCAGGGCTTCATCTGCCGCAACGACCGCGGAGAGATTGACAACCTTCAGCGCGGAGGGTCGGACTACACGGCGTCGCTCATTGGAGCCGCTATTGAGGCCGACGAGATTGAAATCTGGACCGATATCGACGGTATGCACAACAACGACCCCCGTTTCGTTGAAAACACCCGTCCCGTTTCGGAACTTCATTTTGAAGAGGCTGCCGAGCTCGCCTACTTCGGTGCGAAAATCCTTCACCCGACGTGTGTGCTGCCCGCGAAGGTCAACAACATTCCCGTCAGACTGCTAAACACGATGGATCCCGAGGCTCACGGCACGCTCATCTATAACAACGTGACTGAGCCCGCCATCAAGGCCGTGGCTGCAAAAGACAATGTCATAGCCATCAAAATCAAGAGCTCGCGAATGCTCCTCGCCTATGGCTTCCTCACCCGCGTCTTCGAGACGTTCGAGAAATACAAGACTCCTATCGATATGATTGCGACGAGCGAGGTTGGTGTGTCGCTTACTATCGACTCGGAACGTTTCCTTCCTGAAATCGTGGCCGACCTCAAGCAGTATGGTACTGTGACCGTAGACCGCGACATGGTAATCATCTGCGTCGTGGGCAACATGGACTGGACCAACACAGGATATGAGGCCCGCGCGATGGAGGCTCTCAAAGACCTCCCGGTCAGAATGATTAGCTACGGCGGTTCCAACTACAACATCTCCTTCCTCATCCGTAAGGAGGATAAGGTGGAGGCTCTCAACCGCCTGAGCGAATATCTTTTCACATAACCACGTATCATCTGATTTCGAAAAGGAACAACAATGACACGATTTCCGGTAGAAGAATTTAAAAATTTAGACACGCCGTTCTATTATTACGACCTCAACCTTCTTGACCGCACCTTGGCGGAAATCAAGCGTTCGGCTCGTGATGAGAATTTCGTGGTTCACTATGCCGTCAAAGCTAATGCCAATCCCGTTATTCTCCGCAAAATCCAGGCATCGGGATTAGGAATTGACGCCGTGAGCGGAGGCGAAATTTCGGCTGCCATCGAGGCAGGTTTCCGCCCGGACAAAATCGTCTACGCCGGTGTCGGAAAGACCGACAAAGAAATACGGCTCGCCCTCGAAAAGCACATCGGCTGGTTCAACGTCGAATCGCTTGCAGAGCTGGAGATAATCGATCAAATCGCTTCTTCGATGGGCGTGACCGCCCGTGTGGCGATCCGCGTTAATCCCGACATTGATGCCCACACTCACGAGTACATCACAACGGGACTGGCCGAAAACAAATTCGGCGTGTCGCTGAAAATGCTCGACAAAGTGCTTGAGCGTGCACGAGATTTAAACAACATTAATCTCACCGGACTCCACTTCCACATCGGTTCGCAAATCACCGAGCACGAGCCGTTCATTATGCTTTGCCAGCGCATCAACGACCTTCAGGACGAGCTCGAGACGAAAGGTTTCAAGTTTGCAGATATCAATGTCGGCGGAGGTCTCGGTATTGACTATTCCGATCCCGACCGCCGTCCGATTCCCGATTTCGAGGGCTACTTCAAGACGTTCCGCAACCATCTGCATCTGCGCCAGGGTCAGAAGCTGCATTTCGAATTGGGGCGCGCTGTCGTGGCGCAGTGCGGCTCGTTGGTGACGAGAGTCATCTACGTCAAAGAGGGTGAGACCAAGCGTTTCGCTATTGTCGACGCAGGAATGACCGACCTCATACGCCCGGCGCTTTACAATGCCCACCACAAGATTGAAAACATCTCTGACCCGCATGGAGAACTGCACCACTACGACGTTGTAGGTCCGGTGTGCGAGTCGTCTGATGTGTTTGGGAAGGGTGAGCTGTTGCCTTACATCAGGCGCGGTGATTTCCTTTGTCTGCGTTCCGCCGGCGCTTATGGCGAGGCTATGGCTTCAGGGTATAATTGCCGTCAGCTTCCCGCTTCATTTTTCTCCGATATGTAAAAAAATTTCAATCAGGCAGGTTGGAAACGGGAGGATTTTTTCAGACTCGCTTTCCGACCTGCTAACTTACTTACCATCATCCAATCATTATGTCTAAAGACAAAGTAAACGTCGACAACGATGTTGACCCTGTGGAGCTTCCGGAAAATGCTTTCCGCGAACTCGCGGCCGACGAAGATTATCGGCCGATTATGCATCCTGCCCACGACTATCCGGAGGTGACCCCCTACTCCGTCGGCATGGGACTGATTCTTGCAGTGATTTTCTCGGCAGCCGCCGCTTACCTCGGTCTTAAGGTGGGTCAGGTGTTCGAAGCCGCTATTCCTATCGCTATTATTGCAGTTGGTTTTTCGGGCGCGCTCGGCAAGAAGAATGCTCTCGGTCAGAATGTCATGATTCAATCTATCGGCGCATGCTCGGGCGTCATCGTAGCCGGCGCTATTTTCACGCTTCCCGCGCTCTACATCCTTCAGGCCAAGTATCCGGAAATCACGGTCAACTTCCTGCAAATATTTCTCAGTTCCCTCCTCGGAGGTGTCCTCGGCATTCTCTTCTTCATTCCGTTCCGTAAGTATTTCGTAAAGGATATGCACGGAAAGTATCCTTTCCCCGAAGCGACCGCCACCACTCAGGTGCTCGCAAGCGGTCTTTCGAAAGGCAAGGATGCTTCGGCCACCGAAGGTCAGGCCAAAACGCTCGTCATCGCCTCGCTCATCGGCGGTATCTATGATTACGTTGTAGAGACTTTCGGCGCCTGGGCCGGCACGTTGTCGACCATGGCAACTGAATGGGGAACTTCTCTGGCTGCGAAAACCAAGTTGATGCTGACGTGCAACACCGGAGCTGCCGTGCTCGGTCTCGGTTACATCATCGGCCTTAAGTATGCGTTCATCATCACCGCCGGCTCGCTTTTCGTTTGGTGGGTGCTTATTCCCATCATGGGCACGTATGGCTCTGCTGAAATCGCCGCGCTTGACCCGCAGGTCATCTTTAGCGACTACGCCCGCCTGATAGGCATCGGTGGCATCGCAATGGCCGGCATCATCGGTATTGTCAAGTCGTGGCCCATCATTCGCGGTGCCGTCGGTCTCGCGAGTCGCGAATTGGGCGGTAAAGCCGCTGTGGAAACTTCGGTGCGTTGGCAGCAGGACATTTCGATGAAGCACATAGTGTTCTTTGTGGCCATCGCTCTCGTTGCCACTCTCCTCTTCTTCTGGTTTGGCGTCATCAACACTCTCTGGCAGGCTCTCGTGGCCTGGGTGGTTGTCACCGTCATTGCGTTCCTCTTTACCACCGTGGCAGCCAATGCCATCGCAATCGTCGGCTCCAACCCGGTCTCGGGCATGACTCTTATGACCCTAATCATTGCTTCGGCCATTTTCGTGGCTATCGGTTTGAGCGGCACGTCGGGCATCGTTGCCTCTATGGTAATCGGTGGCGTGGTTTGTACGGCTCTCTCCATGGCGGGCGGTTTTGTCACCGACCTGAAAATCGGTTATTGGCTCGGCTCTACCCCTAAGAAGCAGGAGCAGTGGAAATTTCTCGGCACGCTTGTGTCGGCCGCTACTGTCGGCGGTGTCATCATGCTTCTCAACGATGTCTACGGTTTTACCGGCGACAACGCTCTCGTAGCACCGCAGGCTAATGCTATGGCTAAGGTTATCGAACCGCTCATGATGGGTGGTGATACTCCGTGGATTCTCTACATGGCAGGTGCTATTCTCGCACTGCTTCTCAACTGGCTCGGTGTGCCCGCGCTCGCTTTCTGCCTCGGAATGTTCATTCCCCTCGGCCTCAATACTCCTCTGCTCGTCGGCGGTGCCATTGCTTGGTATGTCGGTTCGCGTTCCGACAACGAAGCTGTCAATGCTGCCCGTCGCGACCGCGGTACGCTCATCTCGTCGGGTCTCATAGCCGGCGGCGCGCTCTTCGGTGTCTTTGCGGCACTCACAAAATTTGCCGGTTTCGAATTTGAATCGTCTGCATCGCCCGTAGCTCTGCAGTGGCGTGCCGTCGTCGTTTACCTCCTTCTTATCGGCTATCTCATCCGGGAGTCGATGAAAGCTAAAAAATAAAATATTCGTGAAAGGCATCTATCGCGATATTATCCGCATAGCTGTCCCTTCAATCATCACCAACATCACCACGCCGCTGCTCTCGCTGCTCGACGTGGTGATTGTTGGTCATTTGGGGGACCAACTCTTCATTGCCGCCATTGCGGTAGGCGGGTCGATGTTCAACATGATTTACTGGCTATTCGCATTCCTGCGCATGGGCGCTTCCGGACTCACGGCGCAGGCTAACGGAGCCTCCGACCACGAAGCCGTGGCACAGGTGCTCTGGCGAGGGGTGACGGTCAGTCTGGCAGCTTCGGCTATTCTCATTTTACTTCAGGGAATCGTTTGCCGACTGGGTCTCTCCGTAATGGATGTCCCTTCCGGCACCGACCTTTACGCCGCACGCTATTTCTACATTCTCATCTGGGGCGCTCCCGCCGTGCTTCTCAACTACACGTTCACCGGATGGTTTCTCGGTCAGTCGGATGCTCGGTCGCCGATGTGGATTTCCACACTCATCAATGTTTCCAACATTCTGATAAGTCTTTTCCTGGTCTACGGGCTCGGGCTCAAAATCGAGGGGGTTGCTTACGGCACGCTCTCAGCCCAGTGGATTGGCGCTGTCGCAGGAGTGTTGGTGATTGTGTTTCGCTATCAACCGCGCCGTGTGTCGCTCCGCAATGTGCTGCAACGCGCAGGGCTTCGCAGCTACGCGACGGTCAACATAAATATCCTTCTGCGCACGCTTTGCCTGATTTGTGTCACGGTGTGGTTCACACGTGCCGGTGCCTCGCAGGGAAGTGCCATTCTTGCGGTCAATCTGCTTCTGATGCAGTTTTTCAGCATGTTTTCTTATTTCATGGACGGTTTCGCTTTCGCCGGCGAGTCTATTGCCGGAAATTGCATAGGTCGCCGAGATGCCGCGGCTCTGTCTGAGAACGTCCGGGCGCTCCTGCGCATCGGCACAGTTACTGCCCTGGTGTTTTCTGTCATATACCTTTTCGCAGGCGACTTCCTTCTTAATTTCATGACCGATGATGCAGGCATACGGGATGCGGCGTCAGACTACGTCTATTGGGCTGCCGTCATTCCCATGGCCGGGTTTATGGCGTTTACATGGGACGGCATCTTTATCGGCGCGACGCGCACCCGTGACATGCTTTTCTCAGTGGGCGGTGCAATGATAGTCTTCTTCGCGGCATACTTCTTTCTGTCGCCACGCTTAGAAAATCATGGGCTGTGGCTCGCCTTCGCCCTCTACCTTGCCGTCCGCGGAGTCATACTCCACTTGCTGTGGAAACGCCACTCCCCTCTCTGACAAATCACCCCGCAACGATCCTCTTCACTTCGTCGACGCCCTCGATAGACGAAATGTTTTGAATGATGGTGTCGAGTTCGGCCGCCGAATGCACACCGAGCGAAATTCGGCATGTCACGATGCTGTCTACGGTGTCGGTGTTAAAACTATTGATGGTGAGATGCAAGCGGTTTGTAATGCAATCTACGAGGTCGATAAACAGATGATAGCGGTCGACCGCCTTCACCACTATCGTTACGGGATAAAGCGTCTCATCAGGCAGAAATTCCACCGACTCAATCGAATCGCCCCACTGCGAGGCCAGGCGTATCACGATAGGACAATCGCGCTTGTGGAGCATGATTTCGCCCGTACGCTCACGGAAACCTATCACCTCCTCCGAAGGAATAGGATGGCAGCAGTCACATCTCTTGTAAGGTTTCTTGGGCTGTCGCGCGAGATAGTTGCGAATGGCTTTGCGTGCCTTGTAGCTCACCACGCTGTCGAGCCAGTCTTTCTGAGGATGCACCGACTCGTCGGTGAAAATTTCCACGACGTCGCCTCTGTGCAGCGGTGCTTTGACCGACGACAGGTAGCCGTTGACGCGCGCATACTTCGCCTTCTCGCCCAGACGCGAATGCACCTCGTAGGCAAAGTCGAGCACGGTCGAACGTTGCGGCAAAACCACAGGCTTTCCCTTTGGTGTGAAAGTCATAATGTCGTCATTGTAAAATGCTGCCACGACATTGTCAATGAAACTCGTGCCGTCTTTACCCTGCTGCGCCACGTCGCGCAACACCCCCTTGAACTTTTCAATCCAACGATGGATATTGTCCTCTTCCTGCTCGGCCACACACCCGAGTTGCGAGGCGCGTATCATTCGCTTGCTGCTGAGATGCACCTCCTGCCAGCGTCCGAAGTCGGCCAGCAACTTGACGTGGAAACTCTGATAGCCGTTTTCCTTAGGCGAATCAATGTAGTTGACAATTCCCCCCGGTTTCTCCTTGAACCGATTGGTGAGTACCGAATAGCAGCGCAGTGCCATGTCCTTCTCGCTCACTCCGGGAGGACACGTGAAAATCACCTCCGTGAAATGACGGTACTTAAGGTGGTTGAAATCGTCGCCATACTTGCGCATCTTGCGCCACACGCTATAAGGCTTGCGGTATTCCACGTATACCGTCACATCAATTCCAGCCTCGGAAAGAGTCTCCTTAATCTGTTTGCAAAAACGCGCCAGACGGTCATGCTGAGCAGCTTCGTCGCGCTTTATCGCTTCGTCAATTTCAGCGTATTCGTGCGGACAGCGGAAACGCAGACTCAGATTTTCCAACTCCGTCTTAACGTGGTAAAGACCCAGCCTGTTTGCCAACGGCGCATAGAAATAATCCGTCTCTCCCGCTATCTTCATCTGCTTGTCGGGACGCATCGACGAAAGTGTACGCATGTTGTGGAGACGGTCGGCAAGCTTCACGAGAAGCGCTCGGATATCATATTCCACTGCCCCCAGCATCTGGCGGTAGTTGTCTACCTGTTTCGACTCCTCGTAGCGTTCCTTCTTCTCTTTGGTCACAACCCTCACCAGAAACGCCACGTCCTCGCCGAATGCCTTCCGGATGTCATCAATCGTCGTATCGGTATCCTCCACGACATCATGCAGGAATGCGGCCATCACGGCCTCAGCCCCAAGCTGCAACTCATCGGCTGCAATACGCGCCACCGCTATCGGATGGAGAATGTAAGGCTCACCGGTCTTACGTTTCTGCGAAGCATGTTTCTCGCGAGCCAAAGCAAACGCGCGGCGCATCGCCTCCATTTCAGAGTCGGTGACACGAGGGCGCATCAGGTCAAACACCTCCTGCGCACGCTCCTCAATCAGTTTATCGTAATTCTCCATACAGATACATTTATACAATTTAGCGCGAATTTACAAAAAACTTCACAGACTCCAAATTTTTTTCTAAAAGAATTTTCACAACCCTTCTCCCCCGCCCCTAAAGATTTCGCCTCAAAAACAAGTAAATTTCGGCCATCAACAAAAGGTTTGCATTTATTAACATTTATTCTCGTGTCATTTGAAAAAATATCACTAACTTTGCACTGCAAAAAGCGGATTGGCCTCCCCAAGTCCCGCAATTCAACCAAGGAGTGGTGCTCGAGTGGTTGAAGAGGCACGCCTGGAAAGCGTGTAAGCGTCAAAAGCGCTTCGGGGGTTCGAATCCCCCTCACTCCGCTTATAACACGCTGATTATCAATACTTGCAAATTTGATATTCAGCGTGTTTTTCTTATTATGGGCGCCCTCGTGGTCTTAAAAAAAAGCCCGTAAATGTTCCAAAATGTTTCGAAGCGGTTCAATAAGTTTCATTTGACAAGCGGCTCACAAGCGGAACACAAGCGGACGATTTTTAGGCTTATGGTAACCACTCGCTTCTACCTTGATTGCCGAGACTGCACCGCCGGCAATCCTGCACCCCTTAAACTTGTCATTACCAAGAAAGGTGTCCGCGCTCTTATCTCCCTGAATCTTTCATTACTGCCCTCCCAATGGGATGCCGGCCGCCAAACGGTTATCGGTCATCCCCGGAAACAACAATTCAATACGCTGATTGCAGAGCGCAAATTGGCTGTTGATGCTATTCTCTTTCGTTTGGAGTCCTCCGGCGAGTTGTCAGGTCTGCGCTCCTGCGACGTCAAGCAACGTGTCCTCTCTGAGCTCTACCCGGATGATGAGGACAAGGATGCGGTCAGACTTTCTTTCGTGGCTCGCTTCTCTGACTTCGTGGCTCGCCGCTCACCGGGCACTCAACGAGTCTACAATTCCACCCTCGCGCGTCTGCGCGCGTACCTCCCTAAAAAAGCAGACACGCTGACGTTCGAGGAAATGGATGTTGCATGGCTGCGTGGCTTTGATGCGTTCCTTGCCAAGACCTCCCCCTCTCGCAATGCCCGAAATATCCACTTCCGAAATATCCGCGCTGTATTCAACGATGCCATCACGGAGGAACTTATTACCTGCTACCCGTTCCGCAAGTTCAAAATCTCACCTGAGCGCACCCGCAAGCGTGCGCTAACCGTCGAGCAACTCCGTGAGTTGTTTTCGGCTAAGGTCGCCCCTCACGAGCAACGTTACCTCGACTGCTTTAAACTTATCTTTATGCTCTGCGGCATTAATGTAGTTGACCTATGTCGACTGCGCTCTTTGTCGGCCGAAGGTCGGGTCGAGTACTCCCGTGCTAAGACTCACCGCCCGTATTCAATCAAGGTCGAGCCTGAGTGCGCCGAAATACTTGCCCGTTATCAGGGACAATCGTGGCTGCTATCTTACCTCGACACCTGCGCGAATTATCGGTCGTTTTATTCTCGGTTCTGCAAGACTCTCCGTGACTTCAAGGTGCGTTTCGGCTTGCCGGGGCTGTCCTCTTATTGGGCACGTCACTCATGGGCAACCATCGCGGCATCGCTCGACATTCCCAAGGAGACGATTGCGGCCGCACTCGGGCATGGAGGCTCGACCGTCACTGACATCTATATCGACTTTGACCGTTCAAAGATTGACCGTGCCAACCGTCGGGTGCTCGATTGGGTACTCTACGGAAAATCGGAGTAATTTTCTGCAAATTTCACGCTGACGGCAATTGTGCGTCGTCGGTGTGAAACTGTGCAACCGAAAAACCTGCGCACGTTGAGCGCAATGAGAGTGCCCAAAACGAAAAGACGCCCGGAGACCAATCCGGGCGCCAAACTCGGGAGGGGCGTGCGCCCAACTCCACAACAACGGTGCAAATTTAGTGAATATATTGTTAATCTCCAAATACTCGCCTGATGGATTTGCACATCAGACTTGCTGCTGAGGCGATATGCTTGAATTTGGGTTTGACAAGCCAAATGCCCATAGCCAGTGCGCAAGCTGCCAAATACCACCATGTGCCGAGGCGTGTCTTCTCCCATCGGGTCAGTTGTCGCTCTACCTGCACCGGGACTTTGACCGGAACGGGTATTTCTGCCGTCTTGTCGATGTAGATTGTGTCGGTCGAATGATTGACCGGGACGGGGTGCTTGGACGGCTTGTTGTGGAGTGTGTGGCTGAGAGTGCCATCCTCGTTGATGCTCGCGTCGCTCTCGGCGTAGTCTGTCTCAAGATGCGAGGTCTTTTCTTGTGTGGTGCGCTCCGCGCTCTGCGGCGGGATTTCGACGTACACAGTGTCGATGGTCTCCGTATGGACTATCTTCGTGATGGTGTTCGTCTCAAGCACGACAGGAAGAGGCGGCGAGGTTGTCGTCGTTGTTGTCCTGCACGCTGTGAGGAGTGACAGCGCGAGGAGGAATGTCAGTGCTGTCCTCATGCTTTCCGGCTTCGAATGTAGTCCATAATCCCGTTTACATGCGCGAGGGCGATGCGGGGCTTTTCGGTAGTGAGGAGGCGCACGCCTTCGCGGGTGTCGTGGAAGGCGCTCTCGGTCAGCACTGCCGGACATAATGCGTCGCGACAAATGGCGAGGTTGGCTGTCAGGTAGCGCTGACCGGGCTTCTCTACCACCGAGCGGTTACCTTTCAGCCCTGCCTCGATGGCGCGCGCCCAGATGGCGTCGGCGAGCTGTTTAGACTCTGCCGAGGCGTTCTGCGACACTTCTGCGACAAAACCGCTCCAGCGTCCGTCGTGCCACTGCCCGTCACTCACGGGGCCGGCATTGCTGTGTATCGACACCACGATGACGTTGTCTCGTCCGTAGCTTCTCACCACGGCGTTGACTCTGCGCACCCGCTCGCCGAGGGGGATGTTTTCCATCTCCTCCACAAGCAGACGTGCGTCCTGCCCGAGGGCTATGAGTTCGCGGCGGATGAGCCCTGCCATTTCGCGCGCCCATGCCCATTCTTTGTATATTCCGTCGGGGCTACCGTTAGGGTCGCCCAATCCGTGTCCGTTGTCAATTAGGATAATCATTGCTCTGTTGATTTGTTTTGATGATATTGTTCTTTGGTCAGTCCGGGACGAGGTTTAGTCTTGGCTGTCGGGGGCAGTCGGAAAGGACATTCCTCGTCGTTACATCTCACTGAGGCGAGCTCGATTTCAAGAGCTGCTATCGCTTTGACGTGCTCCACTTCCTTCCGGGCTAACTGCGTGGTGAGGTCGAGGATTTCGAGATTTTGCTTTCTGACGAGCTGCGTCTGTTCGGCAAATCTCTCCTCCTTGGCGTGCAGTTGTTTTTGCAGCCATTCGTTGGTCTCCTTGAGGTGTTGAAACTCGGCACTCTCTGCCTCGGCGATGGCGATGCGGAAGTTGGTCTTGCGGTTAGCAAACCACTTGATTGCTTCCAGACCGCCACATGCGCCGAGGATTGTGATGAGTATCTGCCACCATGTAGCGGCTTGCTCCATTATTCTTCTGTTTTCTGATTGGTGTCGGTGTCAGTGAAAAGTTCGAGCATGAGCGAGGCCTGCTCCACGTCCCAGTCGGGGTTGGAGTCGAGGAAGCGTCCGAGGGCGGCTTCGTCGAGGGGCGTGATTTCGACCTCGGCGGTCTTGGCTCGCTCTTCGGCGAGGTATTTGCCGACCTCGGCGTTATACTTCGCTGCGGCGGCGTTGTGCGCTGCCTTCTCGTCGGCGGTCAGCGAGTCCCATTTTTCGGTCTGTGCCAGGAGCTCGTTCCAGTTGTCGGGGCGCAGGCTTTCCTGCGCGGTCTGCTCGGCAGAGAGATAGCCTTCGCGGATGGGGCGCAGGGCTGTGGCGGCACGAACCACCGCAAACTTCTCTGTTCCTTCGAGACGTGAGAGCTTTGCTGCCGAGAGGCTCTGGTTGCCTGAGAGGAGGGTTGATGCGATTACTGCTGTTTCGATGGTGATGTTCTTTTTCATTTTAGGTTGTTGGGGTTATGGGTTGCTGATGATGATGTATTAGTGAGGAGCGAGGAGAATGAGTTGGCGGGTGGAGTTTACTCTTCTTCGGCTGGAGTCGTGGCTTCGCTGATGAACTCCTCGATTGCGGCCATGACGGCTACGCGGTCGGAGCCTGCAGGGATGCTGGAACTGAACCCTCCTTCAGGCGCGCAGGAGAAGTTGCCCTGATAGAGGCCGTCGGTGGTCAGGACTTGCCCGTCGGTGATTGATACGGTGTCGGGGGCTTCCGTGCTGGTGCTGATGTTGGCCTCGAGAGAGAAGTTGCCGGTGACGAGACGGCAGCGGCGCGTGATTGAGATTGTTTCCATGTGTCTTGGGGTTTGATGGTGATTATTGTGAATAGTTGATTAGTTGTTGTGGGGTTTAGCTGAACGTGTTGCCGCTACGGCGGGTGTACCACTTGTCAATAGGCGGCTGTGCGTAGAAGTGCTTGCCGTCATTTAACGGTGAGTAGTAGGCTTCAAGTTCGTTGGAAAGCTCAACAATCGAGCTGTAACGTATCTCAATATATGTGTTCAGACGATGCTTTTCGTAATTTTCAAGAGCCTTATTCGCGCTTTCCGCTTTCGTGACACCCTCACCGTCGAAGAGGTTTCCATTGATTTGGAAATACAAGTAGCACTCTTCTCCTTTTGCGAGGGTGAGGTATGTGCCGTTTTGTATCGTCATTGTGCCTCCGCTGATTGGTTGCTTGTAGATTACGCGACCGAGGTTGCGGTTAGTGTTTGTCGAAGTGACGGTTAGTTTAGCGAGTTCTATGTTCTGCGCGGAGTCGGTGTTGTTTTGTACCCTTGCGCGTATGCAAGCCCAACCCTCGGGGGAGAAAAGCACCGTGTAAAGACCCTCGTTCACGTTATCGAACGACTCGAAGAATGGGTCGGTGCGGTCAAGCGAGAAGCCGAACTCTTTCCATGTGAGTTGCTTGATAGGCGTGTCGGGAGAGTTGCCGTAGTTGTGGCGGAACGGCATGGGGTTAGGGTAGTCGGGCAGCGACGGGAGAGCGATAAAGATACCCGTTTTTTTGCTGCCCGCGAAGAAGTAAGCTTCCATGTCTTGTCCCGATGCAGAAACCGAGCCAAGCGAGCCAGATGTCGTCACCGTTGTGTCGCGGTTGTCTTTGAGGTCGCCGATTTCCAGAATAGAGTCGTCGCCTTGGAAAATGTCAGAGTCTTTTTTGAAGTAAGCGACGTAGATTTTGAAGTCTTTGAATAATCGGTCAAGCTCGGTGAGGTCAATCTGCGTATCGTAGTCCTCGGGGTTGCGGAAGCATGAAAAGACCGCTTTCTCATTGTTGTAAACGTCTTTTGTTTGGTAGCTGATAGGGCACACCGCTGTGTGACAATATCCCTCAAAATCAAGCACGCGGAACGGAGCTTTTATGCCGCCGCTGACGTTCGCGTATTCCCAATTAACGTTTTGCGCGTTGGCATTGAGGATGAGCGTGCGCATGGTTCTTGCGAGATGGTCGTTTGCGGGATTTTGCAGGTTGGTGGCACAAGGTATCGTCATTCCATACGCATGAAACAGAACCATGCTTGTACCGCCTACGGAACGCACCTCGTGGAATACTTTCCCTAAATAAGCGGGAACGTTGCCCGTGTAGCCCGTAATCATGCCAGGGATTAAATCGCTCGCCGTGTACGCCAGCGTGTCCTTAGCAATCCTCGTAGCGATGCCGTTTTCAATCTCCACGGGCTTGATTTTGCTCCACTTGTTGATTTTGCCGTGGGCGTTACCTGCCGCATAGGAGATGGGATAGCACACGAGGTTTGTGCCGGCGATGAGTCGCGGGGCGAGGCAGAGCACCTTGTAGATGTCACCCGCTACGTCCACGGGCTTGTCGCGCTGAATTATTCCGTTGATGTTTGCCATAATTATACCAAAGTTTTGAAATAGAGTGAGCCGTCGTAGTTGGAGATAGCGAGCTTGATATACGACTCGTCTGTGAGCGTGCGGGCTTGGCCGTTGACCGTCAGCTTCGCGCCGTCGTTTGAGTTGTTCCAAATCCAAATCTCGATAGCCTCGTTGATGGGCAGCGTCAGTGTTACGTTGCCGTTGACATACCAACCGTCTGCGGCGATGCGCTTGCGTAGCTCCTCGGTCGTGACAGACGTTCCCGTGAACATGGTAGATTTCTTGACATACGACCCCGAAGCCGACGAGGAGGTTGTCGCTGCGGTGGTTGTGTCAGCACCGAGAGCTGCGACGTTGGCTGTTGAGTAGAAATTCTTGTCGCATTTGAGGGCGTTGTGTGAAGCGTCCCACGAGAGGGTTGCCTCGCCTATCTTGATACCTGCCGTCGCGGTGATGAGTCCCGAGAAGTTGCCGAGGACGGAGTAGACATTGCTCCATCTTGCCGACGCTACACCGAGGGAAATCTTGTTGTTGCCTGATGCGTAGGGGGCAAATAACCCGTCAACGAGGCGGAGGCTCTTTGCCTCGGTGTTACCGTATTGGAGGTAAATCTCGTTGCCGCCTCTGATAGTGAGGTTTCCTGCGCCCGAAAGCAGCGGCGTGATGAGTGATGTTGTTGCTCGCGCCGAGCCTGACACGTCGAGCTTGTATGCGGGAGAGGTCGTGCCGATGCCGACGTTGCCGTCGGTATGAACGCGCATTATCTCTGTGTCGCCCTTGTACCAAACGTGTGCCCCGCCATAATACGTTATCCAATCTTGGGCGCGGAAATCGTAATTAAGGCGCAGTGTATTAGCCGACGAAAAATAAAGAATTGACCCGCGCGTACCATCTGTGCGTGTCCCAATGAGGCCGAGGCCGTTTGTGGCGAGTTGTATACTCCCCACCCCCGTCATGTTGCCGCTGACGTCAGCCTCTCCATTGAAGTTCTGCCCCCAGAGTTTGCGCGTGGCGTTAAGCTTCGTTGCCGACGAGGCGTTTGCCTGAATGGAGGTTGGATAATACTCAAACGACGTCCCCGACAGCTTTATGCCGCCCCCATCTGTGATTTCCGTCGAACCTGCGGGCTTTGCCTCTTGCTTCGTAGGGGCGGTGTAAATCGTTATGCCGTTACCCGAGAACGCTCCCGAAATGAGGCGGAACTTGGCGTAAGATGTCCATGTGATGTTGCGGAACCTTATCCACACGTCGCCGCCGGTCGTCATCATCACGTCCACGTCGCCTCGGAGTCGGGGCATACCCGAAAGTGCCGCGCTCTTGGTCGTGCCGTTGTTGTAGCACGAAAGCGAGAGTTTGAGGTTGTGGATGCTCGGGAAGTTGCTATCGTCCTGCGCGATTATCTCAAGCATGGCGTGGCCGCTTCCTGCGCCCGTGGCTATTGAAGCTATCTTGTGCCAATAGTAGCGTGTGCCGTTGGTGGCATCGTAGATGTATGTTGTCAGCGAGTACCATCCCACCGTCTGATAGGTGTTGGTCTCGGTCGTGACCATCGTTCCAAATCGTCCGCGGTCGCAGTATTGGAGGTTGCTTGTCGTGCCGCTGTAGCAGCCGTTCCAATATGCGATGGTGTTGATTGTGGCGAGTTGTCCGCTCGTGCCACCCCATCCGAGGTTGGCAACGGTGCTGAGCGTATGCGCCGCTTTGACGCTTCCGTCGGCCATGAGGACTTGCGAGGACGTGCCGCCGTTCTTAATGAACCTGCCGCGCACGGTCAAGTCGCCGTTACGGACGTTCAGCCACATTGCGTTTTCGCCCTGCGGAACTGTCTGATTTGCGATTGTAGGATACCAACCAATGCCGTACCATGAGCCGAAACGAAGATTTGCGTCAGAAGAATTTGCGCCATCCGCTCCTTGGTGGATAGCACTTCCATTTGTCATGGTTATCTTGGCAGAAGTAGTATTGCTATTGAAACGAAGTACCTTGTCATGGTTGATTATCACATTCGCTATGAATGTCTTTTCAGCCTTGATTTCCTGCGCGGTGTTCAGCGTCACATAGTTTGCGAGGCTTTGGTGCGAGGTCAGAGGCGTTATCGTGCTTCCGTTGATGGTGATAACGCCGTTCTCGATTTTGGTGTTGGAGGAGGTCAGCAGCTTCGCCCAATCACTCCACGCGGTGCCTGCCACGTCGCGTTTTGAACGATAGTACAACGCACCAACGGACGTATCGCCCGTCCAACCGCAGAGTAACTCTCCGTGTCCGCTGTGTGACGTTCCGACGATGCGGAGAAGATTGCCGTAGGTCGTGGGATAGCCGTTGTTGTAGGCTTCGTAAAGCCGCAAGCCCGCACTTCCGACAGTCGTCCCGCTGACGGCTGTGAGCGCACCGCTGCTCGTGATATACTGATGCGTGTGGCTTGTAATATTCCCCGTCAACACCGCTTCGACCTGCGCCTTGGTTATGGCCGTCAGATAATTCCCTTTCGGCTGATAGATGGTCGCTGCGTCCGTCTTGGAGAGTTTGTTCTGGTAGAGGTCATAGCCGAGGTACGCCGAGAGAGCCGTCTGCTTACCCGTCGCCGAATTGTAGGCGTTCCACGCTTCGAGGAGGTCAACGCCACCACCTGCCGAGCCACTACCGCCGCTGCTCGTCTGCGACGCTCCGAGAGCCGTCACGTCTCCGTCGGAGTAGATGCCTTTCGAGATGTGGAGCATCCCGTTTTCGTAGCTGATGGTGCAGTCGCCGATTTTCAATCGCTTCAGGGTTGTCAAGCCGTCCTCGTCAAGAAGTTTGATGTCGTGAGTTGTGCCGTTAAAGCCTGCGTCAATCAGACTCTTGGCGGCAAAGTGCAGCTCAAAGTTTTTGAGGTATGTGCCGAGGGTGAACACGCCGTTCGTCGAGTTCATCTTCGCGAGCATCGTGTACGAACCTGCGCCTGCCGTTGAGTTAATGATGGCTGCGCCAAGATTGCCTGAACTGTAATAGTTTGTAGTCTTCGAGGTTGTGATTGTGTCGGTGAAGTTTGCGGCTTGTGAGTAGAGGTTGCTCCACCTCGCCGACGTACTTCCGAGGGTGAGTTTGCCGTTGGCCGCGTCGAAAGGCTTAAACTGCCCCGAAGAGTTAAGCACCACAGACCCTGCGTCAGAGTTGTTGTACTTGATTTGGATGCCTTGCGTGCCGTCAAGCGTCAACACTCCATTGGCCTTGACTATCATTGCGCCGCTGCCCGTGATGTTGCCGACCGAGGAAAGATTTCCGCTCACATTCCCCGTGCCGTCGAAGCTCTGCCCCCACAGAGTCCTCGCCGTCTGGAGCTTCGTCGCGGAGGCTACGTTGTTCAGCAGCGAGAGGTATTGAGGGTTGACGTATTCCGAAAGCGTAGGCGTTTGCGCAGTGGTAAAGGTTGTTGAATGAAGAGTAACTATCCCCCCACTTTCAACAGCCGCGCGTCTTGTCTCTGAAAGAACCACGGCATTAATCACACCCCATTGCGATTCTACATTTACCCATACTTCATAGGTTGTACCCGTAGAGCTTTGGCGGTAAAATCTGATATTTGCTGCGGGGATGTTGCCATCAAGCATACGCGCTCCATAACCAGGAGAAGTGGACGATGAACGAGCGCTTAATGCGAGAATGCCGTAGCGAGTATTGTATGCCGAGTGGAGATAAAGCGTAACGTCACCATTATTGCTATCATTGGCGACGGTAATAGTGGCAAGTTTACACCAATAGCTTGACAATCCCGCAACCGTAGCGTTTACTTGGCCGCTTTTCTTGATTGCGTTTCCCGTGTTGCCCGTCGCGTGCCATCCGTCCAACAAATCCGCGTTGAGATTTTCGCAGAGCGTGTTAGTCGTAGCTCTAAAATAGGGAGCTTGAACGTACTTTGAAAACCGAGAATAATCAGCGTAGATACACAAATTGTTCCGAACGGTATTGTCCGCTGCGCGGTTGTCAAACCAAACGTAGCCGTCATCTCCACCGCCAATAACGAGGCGATTGCTCTTGTTGTTGGAAATGTATGAGGCAGTCTCTTGATAGAGTGCTCCCGTTATCGTGTCGCCCGCTTTCTTGACGTAGGTTGACGAGGCCGAGGAGGTGGTTAGATAGCTGTTAGAGTCCACCGAGCCGTCAGCTTTGAGGAACTGAGATGAAGTGCCGCCGAACGTCGCGTACCCTGCGGAAAAGACCTTACTTTTCGTGACGCGAAGTCCGAGGTCTAATTTGCCCTCGGAATTGCGCAGTCCTATGCCGAAGCCATCGGTATTTGCCGCACCACCACGGATATTACCTATTACCCAATGGGTATCGTACCAACGAAAATCAAGACCAAGTCTTATTGAGCTTACTCCTCCCTGCGCAATAGTGCTGTTATTGTAGGCCACGCTCTTTATCTCGTTGGACTCGGTAGCTTTCAATATCCATGCCCCTGTTTCGAACGTCTTCTGCCCTACGATTTCTTGCGCTGTTGTGCGCGTAACATAGTCCCCCTCAATGAGCGAAATTCGCGACAGCGCGCTGCCGAGGCGATTGTTGAGGTCAACACCGAGCTTGGCCGAAAGCGCATATCCTGCCTTGTCGGAAGAGTACGCGCTCCACTCGTCAAGGCGGTCAAAGGACACTGCACCTCCTCCGCCCGTTGAGCCTCCCGTCGAAGTCGCATCCGCTCCGAGCGCGGAGATACCCTCCAACGAGTAAGCCCCTTTGGAGAAACATAGCATCTTGTTGCTGTCGTCCCATGTGATTTCACATTTGCCGATTTTCAATGAGCCAGCCGTGACTTGGCCGCTGAAATCGCCGAGGACAGAATAGAGGTTGCTCCAACGTGCCGATGGCTTGCCTAATCTGACACTATTGTTGTATGCCTCTAACGGCGTCAGCTCGATTGCATTGGTATAGAGGTGGTTGTTTATGTTAAGTTGCCCGTTAGTGCCTGCGATGGTCGGAAGCGTCAAGCTGCCCGTCATCGTATCGCCCGTCACGTTCACATACCGCCCGTCGGCATCCGTCTTGGTGTATGCGTCGGTGATGCCATAGCCCGCGAGCGTCGTGGGATTGCTCCCCGCCGTCGCACGCCCATAAGCGTCTACCGTCAGCTTGGTGTATGTCCCTGCCGTCACACCGCTCGAAGCCAAAGAGAGGGTGCGGTCAGCCGCTAACGAGCCTCCGCCCGTCAGCCCCGCTCCTGCGTTAATCTTCACAGCCTTGTCGGCCTTGTTGCTCAATAATCCCGCGAGCGTGTCGGCCTCCGTGTAGGTGGCGAGAAATGCCACGATTTCGTCCCACTTGTCAATCACGCCGCTCGCATCAGAGCCGAGAATGGACGACAGATTTGAAGCGGCTGCGTTCCATTTCGTGCGCTCGTCGGCTGTGATGTGGCGGGTGTTGTCGCCAACGTGCGCGGTCAATGCCGACGCGCTCGCTACGTCGGTGAGGTTGATTGTCTTGTCGGCGTCGGGCCTATACGTCCCTACCGCAGTGCCGTTTTTCTGAATGGTCAACGTGCGCAGACTCGCTCCTTGCAGGTAGCCCTCCGTCGTGAGGTAGGCGGCAAGCGCGCTTTCGTCCATGCCTCCGCTGCTGATGGTTTGGTTGACCCACCGCGTGCCGTTATACGTCAGCACTTGCCCGCTCTTGGGCGAGGTCAGCAACACGTCGTTAAGCTCCGAGAGCAACGATGCCCCCGCTCCGGGAGCGTCCTCTGTGGCAGGAACTCCGAGGGCTGCGAGTCCTTTCTGCGAGTAGGCGTTGAAGGGCGTGTAGATGCAGTCGGGATTGTCGGGGTCGAACTGCCACATGCGCGAGATGCGGCTGAACCCTTCCTGCATGGCTGCGATGGCGCGGTTGTACCCGTCGAGCGTCGATTGCGCCAGGAGGTTGAACGATTGCAGCAGGGAGATGTCTTTGCCTGCGTCGGCCACCTCTTCCTTTAGGGTCTGCGTGTTGCCCTTGATGATGTCGTTGCCGATGGTAATTCTCTGCTCTGCGGGGATGTCGAGTTGCGTTTCGAGGGCGATGACTCGCGTCTCGAGGGTGTATGAGCCGTTGATATACGTTACCCCCTTACCGATGGCGAGCTCGGGGTTGTCGGTAGAGAACGCGACGGGGTTTGAGGAGAACTCGTAATTGTTGCGGTCGGACGTGAGCACTTCAATCTGCTTGATGGCCGTCTTGTAGAGTTCCTGGTAAGCTCCCGCCACATATTCCGCGGGCATACGGAGATTGAACAGAATGGCTTTATCGCCGGCTATAGGCACGACACCTGTCTGTGCCGGGATAACGTAGTCGCCCTCCTTCGTGAGGATGATTTCAAACATACCTCGCTTCACGTCGAAGGGCACGCCGTCGGAATTGACGAGCGTTTCGGCTTGGTCGTGGTAGGCCAGTTCGAACTCGCGGCCTTGGAGCGAACCCGAAGAGAAATGTATCGAGAGTGTCTTGCCCGATATGAGCACGCCGTCGGGGTTGTCCTTCGAGTAGAGGTCGGTGTTAGGAAGGAAGTATTGCGTCACCTCTCCCGTCTGTTCGTTGCGCACTCCGAGAGTCACATACCAGATGGCGTAGGTGTCGTAGATAGGTTTGCCCTCGGCATCTGTCCCGATGATGATACGGTCTCCGCTCTCGGATGAGCTGTCGATGGTGTACATGATGCGAGGCCGTGCCTCCATGACCACGAGATTGCTCTTCGGGTAGACATCGTCGAAGATGAGTATCTTCGAGAGCGCGGGGTCGGACGATGATTTGCGCAGGTCGAGGAAGCCGCCGGGGAACAATGTGGGGTCGAGTGTGAGGCGTTTGTTGACGAGGTTGTTGACGTTTGCTCCGTGGTAGTCCTGCGTGATGTTGCGTGTCGAGCCGAAGATGTAGAAGCGATTGTAGAACCCCTCGCGACTGTCAGTGACCGAAGGCACGCCGACGTTCTCGCCCACTTCGAGCCTCGTCGCCTCCGGGTTGCCCGTTGAGGCTTTTCCCAGATAGAGCGTGTTGGTGGTCTTGTCGGCGAGCCATTCGGTCTCAAACATCGAGGCTATGGAATTGAGCGCCGAAAAGATGTCGGTCGATGAGAATTGCACCGTCTTGTATTCGGCGAGGTCGGTAGCTGCGCGAGCCGTCCATTTCTCGCCCGTCTCCCTCTGGATGCAGCCGGCGATGCAAGCGATAAAGTTGGCCGCATTGTCGGTGAGCGTCCAGTCAGGTTCGCGCGACGTTATCGAGCCGTCTGCGCCTGTTGTGTAGAAGAAACATGGCACCTTGCTCCACGCGGCCACACGGCTCTGGAACTGCGGCTCGTAAAGCCATTCGGCCTCGCTGCGTTGCTCCGGCTCGTAAGGGTCGACAAGTCTGTAACGCTCGCCCTCATAGACGATGTATGCTCCGACGGGGAGAGTTTTGGCCTTGACGTCGCGCCACGACAACACGATGTAGTCGTCGCCCATGAGTGACTCTACCTTCTTGGCCTCTTTCGTTACGAGCGGCGAGACTATCACGCTGCCGTCGGGGGCGAATATGTCGATGTATGGTGTCATTTTCTGTTGGTCGGGTCGGGTTCATTAAACTTGACGATGAATTTGCCGAGGCGTCCTCTCATTTGCGAGAATTGGGTGATGGAAAGGTAGTCGAGGCGGTAGACGACTTTGGGCTGATAGCACGTCGTCAGCTCAACCTTGCCGGCTTGCAGCACGCGCATGAATGCTTCGAGGCGAGCTGCGAATTGCTGATAGCCTGCGGCACGGAGGAAGACTGTCAGCGACACGTCTCGGTCGGCCACCACACGGGGAGCCTCAAGCACCTGCTTGCCGTTGAGCAACCGCGATTCATTCACAACGAGAGTCTTTGTCGGCGCAGGAGTGAGGAGTGCGGCCAGCGCCCCCTCGCACAGCCCCACGCCCCATGCGACATACGCATCAACGCCATTAATAAAAAGCACACCTTTCATAGGACTCGGTATTAAAGATTTCGTGTATTCTTTTCGATTTTTCCGAGACGTTCGTTCATCTCGGGCAGCTCGTTTGTATTCGAGACGATGCGTTCCAGATAGTCAATAGCCATCAGGGAGAGATTTCGTATCTCCTCATTGAGTTGCTTGATTTCAACCGATGTGAGATGAAGGTCGCCCATGTTGTCAGAGATGCCTGTCAGGGTTTCTCGGATAATTGAAGTGTCTATCTGAAGAGCGGCAAACCGTCCGTTCAGTTCGTCAATGCTATCCTGCGATGCTGTCGCAAAGCCCTTGTTTAGACCTTGGCTTTGCGTGGTATCACCGGTGTTTATCATCTTGAGAAACTCTCGGTCTTGTGTCATTGAGTCGAATATGGCGTCCCTGTCGGCCTGCAATTGCCTCAGCTCGTCATCATCAATCATGCCATCGCCCTCCATAAAGTCTGCCCACTTGTCATACAAATCCTTTATGAGCGGGTCGTATTTATTGGTCATTAGCGCCTCGGCGATTGAGTCGACGAGCAGGTCGTTGAACTTCTTGGCTAAATCGCTTGCAGAAATCTCCATGTCGGTGAGAGCACTCTTGAAAGAGTCTCGAAGGGAGTCAAAAGAAACGTTCGTGAGTTTCTCTTTGTAGGCTTTCTCCAACTCCTCGCGCTGTTTAGCATAGTCGATGTATTGGTCCATGTATTGACCGGCATCCTTGTAGCCTTCATCGGCGAGGTCCTTGAGTTTTGCATAGAGGTCAGGAGCGTCTACGGCAAGCTTACGCATTTGTTCGCTGGTAAGATTCCAGAAGTCAGACGCGCTTCTTACAGTCGGGCCAACAATCTTCGTGATTCTCGTCCAGTCGGCGCTGCTCATTCCGTTGTCGATTTTTGAATTAGAGGAATGGCTGCCCCCGATACCGAAAACACCGCTATTGTATGCTGCTCCCGTCCGTATCATCTGCTGCCGGGTGTTTGCTTCTGACTCATCAAGCAACTGCTTCTGTTGGTTGAAGATGTCGCTAACGTCAAACATTGCCGCGTCGTTCATCACGTCGGTGAGGTTTTCGATAGCTCGCTGTAGAGCCTCGTTGGTCTGACTGAGACGTTCCATGTCCTCTTCAAGATGTGGGTCGCTATCGCCACCACCAATCCAATCGAACCAGCCGCCGAGAGTGAAAACGGCCTCGAATATGCTCCCGATACCTGTAATTAAACTCTCACCAATCTGACGGATGAGGCCGTCCCTGAAATTGAGGACGTCTCCGATGATTCCGCTAACAGCATTAAAAACAGCATCAAGAAGACCTCCGACAACGACACTGATGCCATCTTTGAAAAGGTCGATAATCTGGGCTATCCACCCGATAACAGGTACTTTCTCCAGCTTATCTGATACCTTACCGAAAGCATCGGCAAGACCTTTCGGCATACCTTTGAGGGCTTTCATGCCTTTGCCCATCTGAATGAGACCTTCGTAGACTCCGCTGACGCTACCTCCTGCGAGCTTCTGCATACCGCCGACCACGTTATCCATCGCCGTCTTGAGAGCGTTCGCTGTCTGCGAGACGGCGGCTTTTGTTTCGTTGACGGCTGTCTGCATTGTCTGTAGGTTTTGAGACGAAGCATCAGCCTCTAACCGGGCTGTGTCGACAGCTTTCTTTGCCGCGTCAATCTGCTCCTGAGTTCCGGACTCCACTGCGAGAACGTACGCATCTTGTGCGGCTTTGAGAGTGGCGAATTTATCTGCGTAGTCAGTCTGCGCACCTTTGAGATTCGCGAGCGCTTTCTGATATGATGTTATCTCTTTGCCGAGCTTTTCAAAACTAACCTTGTCGGCACTGCCGAGAGCCGACTCCATCTGCTGCATGGCTTCGATGATAGCCTTTTGGCTCTGAGCATCTGAATTCTTGAACTCGTCGGTCTTGACATACTCTTTGAGGTCGTCAAGCGCGGGCGCGATAACATCGCTGAACATGCCGCCGAACTCTCCGAAAACTACTGACCAATCAATGTTCTCTTTGATTTCCGCTGCCCGAACTGATGCGAGACTGTTGTCACGTTCTCTTTCCAATGCCATGCGCTCACCCTCGCTTGAGGCTTCTCGTATCTTGCGAGCGTACTCTTCTGCTATTGCGAGCTTCTGCTGTTGGAATGAGCCGTATTGCTTCAAAAAGTCGTTCATCGTCTCAAAGTCAGAACGGAGCAGGTCTGCCTGCTCGCGACGCTGTCGTGCGTCAAGCTGAGTGAAGAGCGCGTCATATTGTTCCCGGATGGCTTCTATCTCGCTTTGGTCGATGTCGCTATCCGTGAAATTTCGTTTTGCGTACTTTTTGTCGGCAGCAGCCTTGGCGTTCTCGCGTGCGTCGAAAATTCGCTTCTGACGGTCAATTTCAGCATCTATGGCCGCTTTCTCGCTTGATTGAAGTTCGGCGATTTCCTTGTCTTGGTCGAGCTTAAGCTGTCGACGCTTACGCTCGGCATAGTTTAGCTCCATGTCGATTTCGTTTTGTTCGCGCTGGAACTCTAAATCTCGCATCAGTTTTTCGCGGTCTTCGGCGCTCTTTTTCAGAAGAGCCGTTACTTCCGCTTCGGCCTTCTCGATTTTTGAAGCGGTCTGCTCCGCAGTTTCCTGCCGGGACGAACGCCCTTTGCCTTCTGCGCTATCAAACTTCTTCTTTTGGTCATTGAGTCGCTTCTGCAAAGAGATTAGTCGCTTTTCGTCGTCGCTACCGCCCACCGCTGTTTCGAGAGCAGAATTAACCTCTTTGAGGAGGTCTGAAGTCCCTTTGCGAGTCTTGATAGCTTCGGCCATACGTCGCTCCAGCTCTGCCTGCGCTTTCTGTTGGCTTGCGTTGGCGGTAGACGTAAATGCCGTTGTTGCATTGCCGGCTCGATATGTCGCTAAGTCGAGCCAAGGTACTTCGGGTGTAGAAAAATCTGCCCCGAAGAGGGTATTAAAGCCCCCAATCAGGGTGTTCACTCCATCTATGGCAGCATCAATAGACGTTGTGTTTATCGTTGGCGCGACTGTTTTTGCTCCTAATGATTCAATCTTGCCCTCGGCTTTATAAGCTGAGTCGAACAGCTTGTCAAAGGAGAGCGACGCGTAATCGACTTCGGCTGCTTCTTCAGCGACACCGGAGGCGCCTGTCGAGTAGCTGTTGACGAGGTGTTGCCGGGCATTGGTGAGGTCGTTGGTCTTTTCGATATACTTGTTTAAGATACCCGTGAAGTCAACATCAAGAGAGCTCATGGCCCAGGAGGCAGCCGTAAACCCCTTTTCATCGTTAGAGTATCCCATGACGTGCTGAAAAGCTGTAACCGCACGATTCTGAACTTCTGCGATTTTGGCCTCTCGCTCTTTGTCGTCTACGATTTTGGCTATCTCGGCGGCTTCACTTTCATAGATGCCGCTGATTATGGCTGTAAGTTCGGCGGCTCTGTCTTGAACCTTGTCAGCGTCCCAGTCATCGAAAAAGCCCGAGCCGTCCCACTCAGCTTCTTTTAGCTGATTGAGAAGCTCTTCTTTCATCTTCTCGGTACTCTTGCTCAAAGCTTCATCGTAGGCTGCGATATTGTTCGCCTTGTCGCGTTCCTCGCCCTCTTTTCTGATAAGCTCGATAGCCTGCTCTCGCAGCTCGTTAAGCTGAGTCAGCTTGTCGCGCTCGTCGTCAATTTTGAGTCCATACTCTTCGTAGATTTTACAGAGTTCATCTATAGCGTCTGCATGGGCATTGCTTTTGGGCGAAGTGGATTTGAGGACCGCGAATAACGTATCCACATTTCGCACAATGCCGGCGGCTGCCTCTCCGAATTTTTTGCTTTCGAGAGCGGTCGTGTCCATGGCATCATTCAATGTCATCATGGCTCCGGCTACCATCGTTACCCCCATCAGGATAAGCCCGACAGGGTTAGTTGCCCACGCCGCTTTGAGCGCATGTAACGCTTTAGTCAGGCCGTTGTTTACGAGCGTGAGCAGTTTTGTCTGGGTGACGTTAAGTTTTTTTGTAATGGTGTCGCGCTGTGTCGTGAGGGTGTTGACCGCCTGTGCGGTTGTGGCGGCTTTGGTCTTGGCGGCGTTCTCGACCTTGGCGGCTGCGTCAAGCTTTTCTTGCGCTGCGTGCATCTTTGTCACAAGAACGTCTTTCTCCTTCTGCAGCGTCTCGGCAGTCTGATGCGCATAGATGCTCTCCATAGCCGCGATTTCCTCTTGCTTGGCCTCCACCTCGGCACGCGCTTTGTTGTAGGCCAGCTGAGCAAGCATGCGTTTGCGGGTAGCCTCGGATGCCTCTGCCTGAGCTTCAATCGCGTTGGCCTTAGCGTTCTCAATTGTAGCGGCCAGCTCCATGCGCAGTGCCTGTACCTCTTGGGCGCGTGCGGCGCTCATATTGCCCTTTGCGACGGCATCGGCAAGGTCTGCATCAATCTCGGCGCTTTTTTCTGCGAGAAGAGCCTTTAGCTGGGTTGCCTCGTAGTTGTATGCGGCATTGGTGTAAGCGGCAGTGGCAATCAGGGTAGCCTTATAGACACCATATGTAGCTACGAGTGTCATCAGGGCCTCTGCTGTGACCTTGTAGTTTTCAACGAGCCATGAGGTAGCTTCGAGGGCGTCGTTAATAACCCCCTCGCTTTTTTCTCCAATCTCGTTGAACATCATGTCAAAGGCATCCTCGATGTTTGAGATTTGGCCGGTGATGGTATGGCTCTGCTTCTCCATGAGGCCGCCGAACGTGCCGCCCTCGTTGGTAAGGTTTTCGATGACTTTCTGAACCTCGGGGAAACCGACTTTACCTGCTTCGACGAGGTCTTTGACTTTGTTCTCTGCAACTCCGAACTGCGCGGCAAGTTCTCGCAGCATAGGAATGCCGCGGCCGGTGAATTGATTGAGGTCTTGGGTGTAGAGACGGCCCTGCGCCATAGTTGTGCCGTAGAGATAGACCAAATCTCCGAGCGGTAAAGATAGACCGGCGGCGATGTCTCCGAGCCTTATAAGCGTATCGTTGACCTTCTCGGCTCCAAGTCCGTAGGCCAAAAGTTGTTTTGCACCATTGGCTACCTCCTGCAAGCCGAAGGGTGTTGTCGCCGCGGTCTGAACCATCTGCGACATGAGCGTCTGTGCTTTGGCCGCCGACCCGAGCATTGTCTCCATAGCAACTTCTAACTGCTGAAATTCACCGCGGACCGTAGCGACCTTACGAGCGAAATCCTGCATAGACCAGGCAAGACCGAGCGACGCGATAGTACGCCCCACTCCTTGGATGGCGTTATCCATACGCTCGCCTTCGGCCACAGCTTGGTCGCCCAGCTCTTGAAAAGCTGATTTCGATTTGGTTATTTGCGAGCGCAGCTCGCTATCGTCCAGCGCGACACTGAACCCTATCTTGCCCTCGTCGCTGTTCATATAAACTCTTCTTCGTCGCTGTCGTTGTTGAAATTATCGGGGTTGTTAGCGTCAAGCTTTTCGTCCCATGTATCTTTCTCGTCATCATACTGCGGTGTCGCACGCGTGTAGATGATTACATTCTCGTAGCTGATATCATAGAGGATATAGTCGGGGGTGGTATTGAGATTTTTCGCCCACCCGAGTATCATTCCCCAGATGCTGTCTCCACTTCCCTTGTCGCTTTTAGGCGATTTGCTACGGATAGGAAAGTGGTAAGCTCGAAAAAATCCTTTACCTGCAACATGCCGAGACGTTTTGCTACAATCCTGAGCAACGTCTCGTTTGTCACCTCGTCAAGCAGACGCGCTGCGAGGTAGTCAATCTCCAGCATCTCTATCGGCTCGGTGGTCATCATACTGACCTTGTAGAATTTTCTCCATGACCAACGCTTACGTTCTACTGATACTTGCGCCACAACCTTGCGCTGTTCCTTGATGCGCTTGGCGCCCAGTATCAGAGTGGCTACGATACGCCCCAAAACAGACACATCCCTCGCAATGCGAAGGACTTCGTGGTAAATATTTTCGGGATTGTCTGCAATGTCGGGCATGTCGGCGACAAGCTCTGATACAAGTATCAGAGTGCCCGCGGTAGGAGGGCCTATCGGGTACTCGCGCCCGTCTATTGTGATGATGTCTGTCGCTCGTTCCAATATGGCGTCAGCAACCTTGGTTTCTAAACTATCCATGTGAAGATTGGTATATTAGTAGGACGGCGAGGGTTGAACTCGCATCTCACCATTGCTGGTGCGCTCTTACCATTAAGCTACGTCCTTGGAATGAAAGAAGAACTTGTGTCTTATGAACCTGCGGTAGCGGCGGTTTTCACGAAGCGGGAATACCAGTAGTCGGCCTCGCCTTTGAGAAACTCAAATTCGAGGTCTGCGTAGTTACCATCTTCCTCGCTCCAGCCGGGCTTGTAGGTGATGTTGGTCTTGGGGGCTTTGATACCCTTTGCACCTACATTTTTCGGGGTGATTTTGAGAGACCAGTCGCCGTCAACGAGGTGAGTCTTGACCTTGAAGTCTCCGTCGGTGGCGGCTTCGCCGAGACCGAGAAGAGTCAGAAGCTCGTCAGTGGGTTCGATTACGCGGGTAACGGCTTTGAAGCCGCCTTCCTGCGCCTCTTTGGCTACTGTCTCGCCGCCGGTGGCTTTCATCTCCAGCGAGTCACCGTCGGAGGGTTCGAGCGTTGAAGACTTGTCTTTGATTTTACCGATGTTGGTAAGGCTGGTTGCCATGCTGTCGTCGTCGGATGTCTTGCCGATTTCGAACGCGCACTTTGACCACGCCATGATGATTTTTTTCTTAGGCATTATTAGTAGAGTTAGAAGGTGATTAGTTTGAATCCGATGTTGATGTTAACGAAATGCTGCCTTATGTCCGGGTCGCCAATCGTATGGGTGGCGGCGGAAAGGTAGTAGAGATAGTCCGTGTCGGCTTCGTTGAGGGTGTTGATGACTGCTTCATCTAACTGCGTCAGCTCTTGGAGGCGCGCCTTGTTTGGTACGAGGCGGTTGCTGCCGCAATCAATATCCGGAACGTAGATGTTGAGTTTCGCTCTCCCTGCTTGGATTTGACTTGCGTTGGCATAAGACACGGTAAGCACGGCATCCTCTTGCGTGGAGTTGCCGGGGCGGCAGTCGCTTGGATAGAAGCCGCCGCTGACCTTGTCGGCCATGAATCCCTCCAAATATTCGTACATCTGCTGCTCGATAATTGCCGTTGATCTAATTGCCATGAATAGTGTCAAAATTTTAACTTGCTTAACAATCTTTTTACTATCTCGTTTGCCTTTATCTCGGCTGAGTCGAGGACGTCTTTGCCCATTGCCTCCACGTAGGCTGCATAGGGCATACCGGCCACAGCAATGAGCACAATGCCTCTGCCGTTCTTCTTGATGAGCTGTTGTAGGAATTTTTCACCTTGCTTTGACCCGTCAACGCCTAGGCTCCCGAGTTTGCCTCTGACAGGCTCGAAGTCACTTTGGACAACAATCTGGCCGTCCCAGATAACAGCATAACCAATCGAGCTTGTGAGGTTGCCGGTTTGGTCAGTGTACCTTTGGCGGTTTGGGTCTCGTGCGTGTATGATAATTTCCTCACCTGCACGACATAAATCATCCACCACCAAGCTCATTATATAGTCAAGCCGTCGGTCAATGTAGCCTTGTAATGCTTTCCGGGGTGTAGTCTGCTTGATTGGCATTGTCAGTCTGCGTGGCTTAAAGCGATTTGAATGGCCTCCACGTAGTCGAGGTGCTGAATATCCTGAACACGGAACTCGCCCATGCGCTGACCTCGGTTGTCGGTCAGCACTACGCGCTCGGCCTTGAACGTCTGCTCGGCGACAATATCAATCAACACGGTGTATTCCGTGCGCTTGAAAATGCCGTCCACGCTTCGTCCGTGGTTGTTGCTTGTGTTGGTCTTGATGTTGCACTCGATAGGTGCGCCGAGCGTCTCCTGCACGGGAATAGGCTTGCCATTCACCATGCCGCCGCCGGTGGTTTCTATCGTCTGCAGTGTTCCGTTCGGGATAATCATAAGTCCTCTCCTTGGTAGCCAAAGCTCACGCCCGTGTCGGACGTGTCGCCTAATTCTTCGAGAATTGCCAGCCCACGGCTCCGAAGCCGGTTGCGTTCGCCGTCCGAAAAGCTGTACGATATTCCGTTCTGCTGCACGTTTGGCGCTTCGGAGAGGAATATGTACACCCCGGCCTTGGCGCGGCGGAACTCGCTGCTTTTGCGGAGTTCCTGCGTCAGCTCGGTGTCAATCGACAGCCCTGCCCCCTCGGCTATGTCTTGCAACGTGGCCGAGGGAACGGGGTATGCCGATAGGCTTTTCAATGACTGCGCTACGTTCATGCTTCTGCGCCGTTAGCCCATTTGGTATTAGCGGTGTTGATGAACACGAGGCTTGCGCGGTTGATGAGTCCGGGCTGTGCGTAGGCTTCCGCCATAGTCACTTCCAGCATGGGGTTGAGCTCCGAGTAACGGGTGATTTTGTAGTAGGTTGCCTGCGACTGGAGGGCGGCGGTATCCTGAACGACGGGGACGGGTTTGTAATAGGTCCAGCCGAGCTGTGCGATGGGAGCGAGAGTTACCACGTTCTCATTCCACGGCTTGATTGTTACCTTATCGCCTTTTTTGTTCTCGATGGTGGCGTATGTGTCGATTACGAGAATCTGCGGCCAGCCTTTTTTACGCATGTACTTGTTGATGCCCTCTAGAGTGATCTGGTCAGCGGTTATCAGGTTTACGTCGCTGATAGCAGGAAACAGGCGGCGAGCCGTCTTTTTTTGCGCTTCGAGCTGTTCGTACTTGACTTTCTCCATGATGGCGAACATGGGCTTTTTGCCGCCCTTATCTGCTATGCGCTTCTGCTGAGCCTGAATGTCTTTCAGGCCGTCGGCGTTCTCGCTGTCGCTCCACGCGGTTGTCACGCCCACGAAATTTTCCTTTGGCACGTTGAAGTTGATTGTGTCGGCGGTTGCCATGTCACCGTCAATCTTTGCGGGGAAGTCGTGAACGCCCGACGAGCCGATGCGCATGCAGTCGATTTCCATCTTGTAGTCCATCGCGTCGCGCACGAATGTGAGGTCGTCGTAAATGAGGTCTACGAGGTAACGAGCGGTGGCCTTGTCCTCGGTGTTAGCGGCCGCGAGGGTGCGGAGGTCATTGTATTCGTTGATTTCGATTTCCTCCTTTTCGCGGCTCACGGCGTATTTGCCGAGCCTGCCGTTCCAGGAGCCGACGGTCTTGCGCGTCTTTTTGGGTGCTTTGGCATTGAACGCTACACGTTCTGCGGCCACGGGAATACCCTCGTCTCCCTCCAGGCCTTTGATGTCGAACTTGGGCGAGAATTTGAGGGGGAAAAGAGTAGGCCACGCCAGGCCGTTGCCGGGTTTGTAGCTGTTGACCTCGACCTCCATACCGGACTGGTCGATGTCAAACAAAGGTTTGTGCATATCTGCCATTTTAGTGTTCTCCTATGGGGTTAAGGTTAAACAAGTGTGATGAGGGGAAGCAGGGCGGCTACCTCCGGGGCGATGCACGCTGTTTCTTTGCGGAGGTTTGCGCCGTTAATCAGGCGCACGGGGAAGTCGCCCTCATTGGCCGGAACACGGTTGCCTACGACGTAGGCCGGGGTGTGAATCGGCTCTGCTGCGTCTGCTGACGCTTCTTTGGCCTGATAGAGCACGGTGTCGGCGGCAATCTCCTTTCCGAGGGTTACGGTCACAACGTCGTAGTCGGCGTTGCTGTTGTCAACCTTGGTGCACTTGACGCCGAGCTTGCCGTGGCCGATGATGTCGCCAACGGCCACGCCGGAGCCCTTCTCAATCTTGATTGTAGTGTCTGCGGCCACTACGGCTGCGGCAAGGCGGTAGTCTTTAATGGGCACGAACTTGCCGTCCTGCTCCGCTACTGCGGTGGTGGGTGCTACCTCGAATGAGGGGTTAGCCACCAGACCGCCGCCGGGCTTCTCGGCAATTACCTGCTCAATGCGAACGGGGTCGACCTTGGCAGCTTCCTTGAACTTGAAATTGATTTCCATTGCGTTCTTGGGGTGGGGTTAAGGTTATGAAAGCCCTTGGATAGCCGGGGCTGTCGTTGCGGCTTGTGCTCGCTCCTCGACGCGAGCTTTCAGGTAGGGGTTAGGCTCGGTGTTTCCACTGTTGCCCTGACCTCCGAGCGGTTTGGTGACAACACCCCCCTTGGCGCCGAAGTCCGCCGTAATTTTCTGCACCTCCGGGGTGAGCTCTGTGAGCCACGAGGTGAAGTCGTCGTCGTCCTTGAACGTCATGCGGCCGAAGTCCTTTTCATACCGACTGCGGACACTATCGGGAGCGTCTTTGAGGATGTCGGCGAGCTGCTGCTGACGGTTGTTGGTCGTCTTTTCCTGCTGCATTGCGTCAAGGCGCTCGCTGAGTGCCTTGTTTTGTTCAATGATGGCCTGCGCCCATGCAGGAGTTTCAGCTTCCGGCTGCTGAGATGAGGTCGTCAGATTTGCTCCACCCTGTCCGGTTGACGTCTGCACCCCGGCGGATTTGTCTCCACCGTTGTTGCCACCGTCCACGGGTTTGCCGTCTTTGATGTGATGTTTGTTCTCGTAGTTCTTGACGGCGGTCTTCTGCGCTTCGTCTGCGCGGCTGTCGCCGTAGTTTTCGAGAACTGATTGAAACGTCACGCCCGCTACTGCGTCCGCGATGTCTTCCGTTTTTTTGACCTTGCCGCTGCTGATGAGTTTGTCAGCGACCCGACCGAGAATTGCTTCGCTCACCCCGGTGAACTTGCCGTTGAGAGCTGTGATGATTGCCTGTTTCATATAGCAACTAATTAGTTGACCGCAAATTTACAAATAAATTCGGAATAATGCTTATTGAATAAGCAATTTTTTCTGTGAAAATATTCTCTTATTCATACGCAATGAGCCAACAAATTACGAAAAAATAAACAAAGAAGTTGAAAATTTTTAGCAAAAATGTGAGGTTATTTCAAAAATACTCCTTAACTTTGCGGTGTGCTTTTGAGATAAGCATGCGACCAAACTCAAAACAACAACAGAAATGAAAAAGACCGCTACCCTACGCTTCTCCTCCAAATTCATCAACCGCAACTACCGCCTGAAAGTGAGCGGCGTTGACGCCCTCGGCAATCGCATCAACAAGCTCGTCGGCGTGGCGGGCATGATTGCCCTCATCGGCGTGGAGATGTTCAACAAACTCCTTGACCGCGCTACTCGTTGCCTCGATGATGTCTGCGTCTGCAAGCTCCGTCGCGGTCTGAAAATCTCCTTTTACTGCAAGTAATTGTCTCACCCTTTAACCCCCCCCCCGCCCTGCGTTATGGCTCGTACCTTTCGTTCAGCGCTCCGCGCCTCCATCCTTTCACTTCCGATTGGTGGCGAGCGCCGACTTTCCTCCCTCGTCCGTGTGCCCAACAACTCAATGATGGGTTATGGAAATATCTGCGGCGTATATCGCCACGGCAAGAACGGAGCTGCCCGGTGCTTCGACGAATTCAACAACTGTTATTCTCTCTCCGGACTCTCGGAAGCCGAGTGCCAGGCTATTCTTGCCGCCCTTTAAGTCTAACCGAGTTGCGACTTCCCGGTCGCCACTCCAACTCCACAACAACAATGACCAAACCTCTTACTCCCGCTCAGACCTACGCCAAAAATGTCGTGCAAGCGCTTGACGCTTTTATTGCGTCAGATGTTCATGCGGAATATTCCGCCGCTAACGTTGCTAAGCTCATTATGGAGCGCCCAAAAACTCTCCGCGCGGCTCTTTCAGCTTACTTGTACAAGTCTCAAATGAAATCTCTAAACCGTCACTGATTTGTGACTCACATAAAAGAGCCTCAAGCTGAAGAATTTTCAGATTGCCAAATTTAAGCAACTCGAAGGAGTGAACCGCTTCCGGGTGGTTCGTTCCCCAATCCGAACTATCTACGACAACTGAGCGCAAAATTCGCTAAAAATAACTCAACTCTATGGAAAAGTCAGTAATCAAAGTGCAATTTCACACCCCTGTCGAGGGGTCGTGCGAGTGGTATTTCACCTCCTTGGCGGCAATCTTCGACCGCTTCTCTCCTGCCCAGATTGGCTGCACCCTGCGCACCCTTTGGGATAGGGGTGTTGCTGTCGGCTCTCCGAAAGCCACGCGCACGTGCGTAATCTCTCGCCACCCCCTTTTCTCCAAACCTCAAACCAATCCGAAAAATGAAATTCGCTGATTTCACTCCCGAGTAGCGGCTCCTACTCCTCCATGCTCTCGAAGATGAGGTGCATCTGCTTAATTGTCGCACGTCCTTTGATTGGGTTAGTGCTTACGTTCTATGCTCTTGAAAATTTTCAATAAATCAGCCGGTACTCCCTTTTCGCCGTTCATCTTGTAGTAAGAGAACCATTCGGCAAATTCTTCACCCCTCATGTCTTTGCAATACTCGGAAATGAAATTGCCCTCTTTGAACCTTAGTTGCCCGGTCTTATGGTCAACGTAATGTCCTATTTCATGCCAAATTTCGGCTTGAACTTGTTTCTTCACATCCTCAAATGATGCAGCGACCGTAAACGGCAAAGCGTCATTGCCGCTTGCGATCAACTTCTCAAATTGATTGATCTTGATTTCAACGTCGGCAATTCTTGAGCGGAACATCCTAATGTCCGCTTTCATCATTTTATCCATTGCCTTGCTTCGACCCAAACGCGCTTCGGACTGCTCGATTTGCCTTTCAAGGCTTGCGATATTATTGCGCAAGGAAACGATCTTGTCTTTATAACTAACAATGGGGGTGAAATTCGATTTCCTGAATGTTGTTAAGTCAATCGCCATTGTGTTACGGTCAGCATTATAAAATCCGCCGACGGGTTTAGTAAAACTCTTTGATTGCTTGTGTATGTCTTGCCCCAAAAAGAAGTAATCAAGTTCAAAATCCATTTGGCTTGACGCTTTGTGCAAAACTTCAAGGGCCAAGTTGATTTCATCAATGGCAGCATCGCCGAAATTAACTTTCTTAATGCCCAGTGATGATGCAATTTCCTTTGCATTATCTATTGTTTTAGCTGGAATGAACGATACGTTAGTAGGCTTTGATTCGTCCTCCATTCGCTCCATACGCTCTTGCCATGCAAGTCGGATATTATCTTCTTGTCGTTGCGTCCTTGCGGCGTGGCGTTTGGCGGTCTTTTGAAGCGATTCAATGCGGGCGTTGAACTGCTCGGGAGATAGCTCGGCGAGCCCCTTGTCGCATCCTTCGGGCAGCTGGCCGTCGGCAATAGCTTTACGGATGTTGGCAATTCTGCGCTCGTTCCAACGCTGCTGTATGGCGGCAGCGTCGCGTACGGCATGACGCTCCGCGGCAATTTCTTGCGGCGTTTTCTTGTTTAATCCGAAAAATTGTCGTAACTTTGCATCGGCTGGTCGCTCATTGAGCGGCTGGCCCCAACTCCGGAAGGCTGACTCATTGAGGAAGTCTTCCGGTTTTATTTTGAATCCTGGTGTGCAGATTTGTTCGCGAGAATAAACAGCCTCATAAGATCCAATCTTTATTCTGAGTTCATTAATTCCGGTTCTTCTTGTTCGGCTATGTATGGCATTGCTCAATTCATGGACATCCATCTTTTGTGGTTCCAGAATTATAATGTCTGCTTGTTTTGCACCATCTCGAAGAAGACTATCAATTGAATTTTTTGTAGGTGTACGGCTTATCTTATATTCTTCATTAACGCCACGAGTAATGTTATAGCTGTCGGGACTCTTTACGCCTTCAGGATTGGGGAGAAGGATTACTTCCTCTCCGAACATCTCGGATCTCCAGCGGGCAAAGTCGAGGTTCTCGGCGAGTTCATTTTTGCCGTGGTTGGGGTGAACATAGATCTTGCCGTTTTCTGTTGGTTCAATTCGACATTCCGCAATCAAATCCTTCAGCAGGTATTCTTTATCGCCAACCGTCACCTTTGTGGCAAAAGTCGGATTATCGCTCATGCCGAGGATGTTGTTAACTATTTTCTTATTATCCCGAATGAAATACGGCTCGCTCGTGGCGTTCTCGATGCGCTCGGCGTTGTCATTAACCCAGCTTGTGAATCCCTCCGGGTATTCCGTGACCTCGCCGCTGTATCCTCCCTCCGGCACTTCCTCGCCGTCTATGAGTGCTTGCTGACGCGCGATGAACTCATCTTCGTCGGCGAGTTTAGGCACTACGATACACCTGCAAAACGGATGCCAGCCCACGAATTTGAAAGTCTTGGGGTACACGCCGACAAGCTCGTCGCAAATGTCCTCGCACG
>JAIDCC010000097.1 GCA_029056055.1 Duncaniella sp. | reverse complement strand
GCCGCCTGCGGGCGGCGCGCCCGGGCCGACCACCAACCCCTCTCTCTCCCCATCACCACCCCCACACCAATCACCCCGACACTAACCAATGGCAACACTCCGCGAACTTAAAGGACGCATCGGCTCCGTAGCATCAAGCGAGAAGATTACGGGCGCCATGAAGATGATCTCCTCGGCCAAGATGCACCGCGCCGAGATGGATCTGAAACGTCTTCTGCCTTTCCGCACTCAGATAGAGACCATCATCGGCAATCTGCTGACGGCCGACACCGAGTTTCACTCGCCGCTCTCCGAGCAGCGCGAAGTGCGCCGCGCGGCCATCGTGGTGCTCGGTTCGGACGACGGCCTGTGTGGAGGCTACAACATCAACATCTTCAAGGCAATGCTCGCTCGCCTGGGAGAAATCAAGGAGGCACACCCCGGCGTGGAAGTCACGGTGATACCCGTGGGCCGCAAGGTCGGCAAGGCCGTGGCCTACTATGTGGGCAAGAACGGCGGTTTCAGCGTAGAGACCGCAGCGGCCGAAGTCAATTCGAAATCGTCGGGCGACGCGGTGAAGAGGTTCATGGAGACCCTTCGCGACCAATTCCTCGCCAAGCGCTTCGACCTCGTAGAGCTCTGCTACATGAATTTTCAGAGCGTGTCGCGCCAGCGCGCCCGCACCGACCAACTCCTCCCCCTCAGCCCCGAGGCATTCAAGACCGACGGCGTGACCCAGACCTGCCGCCCCTGCATCTTCGAGCCCTCGGCGCAGGAAATCTTCACGACCATCCTGCCCATGTATATGCTCGCGCTGACGCAGGAAGTGTTCACCGAAAACCGCGCCTCGGAAATGGCGGCGCGCGTGATGGCCATGCAGAGCGCCAACGACAACGCCAAGAACCTCCTGGGCGACCTCCAACTCGAATATAACAAACTCCGACAGCAAGCCATCACGAGCGAGCTGCTTGACATATTGGGCGGACAGAGCCGCGACTGACGCGGCGGCAGCCTAAAGCACACAATTTCGAAACGTAGAAAAGATTAACCCCCTTCTATTACTCATCTTCACAGAACCATATGGGAAGTGTAAAAGAATACTTCAGCGGCCTCGGCCAGGGCATCGCATCCCTCGTCAAAGGTATGGGTGTTACGGCTAAAGAGTTCGTGACCCCCAAACTCACAGAAGAATATCCCGACAACCGCGACAATCTGCCCGTGGCCGACCGCTTCAGGGCTGTCCTTACCCTCAAGTATGACGACCAGGGTAACCACAAGTGTATAGCTTGCGGCACGTGCGAACGCGTGTGTCCCAACAATACCATCTCGCTTGACATCAAGACCGTCGACACCTGGGACGGCAAGAAGAAAAAGAAGCTCGACAAATACATGTATGACCTGGGGTCGTGCACGTTCTGCCAGCTCTGCGTCACCAACTGTCCGACCGACGCGCTTGAATTCAGCAACGACTTCGAGCAGGCCGTGTTCACGCGCTCGAAGCTCGTGAAGAAGCTCAACTATCTGCCCGAGAAGGAAGAGCCTAAGCCCACGCCCGAACAGATAGCCAAGATGCAGGCCGAGAAGGAAGCCAAGATTGCAGCCGCCAAGGCCGCAGCCGAGGCCAAGAAGGCAGCCGCAGCCGCCGGCAATGCAGCCGCTCCCGCAGCCGCTCCTGCTCCCGCCGCTGACGCCGAGCTCGACGAGAAAGCCAAGAAGGCACTCGCAGCCGCAGCCGGCGACCCTGTCAAAGAGGCACGCATCCGTGAGGCACTCGCCAAAGCCGCAGCCCTGAAGGCTGCCAAAGGTCAGGCCTGACACGCCACTCAGGCGCTCCGACGGGCATAAGGCGCCGCCGCGCCCTGCCGCGCCCCCGAAAGCCTGCCGCCCATGCCGGAGACCCTGAACATTTATTCATAAGCAAATACATAATCAGTAAATTATATAATGGAATCGTTAGGAAGCCAGATTATCTACTGGATCATTGCGGCTGTCATCGTGGTTTGCTCGGTGCTGACCGTCACCACCCGAAAGATTTTGCGCGCCGCCACCTACCTGCTATTCGTGCTGTTTGCCACCGCCGCCATCTACTTCAAACTCGACTATGAGTTTCTCGGCACCGTGCAGATAGCTGTCTATGCCGGCGGTATCGTGGTGCTTTTCGTCTTCGCCATCCTTCTGACCACGCGTCCGGGCGACAACTCACAGTTGCTCGAATCGCGCAAGCGCACCATCGGCGCCCTCGGCGCCCTCTGTGCCGCAGGTCTCACCGGCTGGGCCCTCTTCTCGCGCTGCGCCGACCTCTTCACCAGCCTCCCCGCCATGTCGAACCCGACGATGCAGACCATCGGACAGGCCATGCTGGGCAGCGGCTACGAACAATACCTTCTGCCTTTCGAGGCCATCTCGGTGTTGCTCCTCGCATGTATCATCGGCGGAGTCGTAGTGGCCCGCAAACGCTAACCCCCATAGCTGACTGAATCACACAATGGATATTACAATACTTTGCTATCTCATCCCGGCCCTGGTGATGTTCTGCTGCGGGGTCTACGGCTTCATGACGCGCCGCAACATGATTGCGATGCTCATCTCGCTCGAGCTAATGCTCAACGCGGTCGACCTGAACTTCGTGCTGTTCAACCGCTATCTCTATCCCGGCTCCAACGAGGGGTGGTTTTTCACGCTCTTCGGCATAGCCATCGCGGCAGCCGAGACCGCTCTCGCTATCGCCATCATCGTCAACCTCTTCCACGCGAGCAAGAATATCGACGTGCGCGACGTGGCCCACATGAAACATTAATCCAACCGACGCTATGGAAATTACATTACCTGTCATAATCCTGGCCCTGCCGCTCTTCATGTTTCTGCTGCTGGGGCTCACCGGCATGAAGATGAGCCACAAGGCCGCCGGATGGCTCGGCTGTCTCGGCATGGGAACGGTCCTGGTCCTTTCCTATATCACTGCCTTCACGTATTACTTCTCGGGTTCGGCCGACTTCATCGACCCCGCTACCCACACCCGTCTGCAATACATCGTATTCGAACAGACGTGGCTTCAGTTTACCCCCAACCTCGCCATCAAGCTCGGCTTCCTGCTCGACCCCATCTCGGCAATGATGCTCATCGTCATTCCGACGATTTCGTTCCTCGTGCATGTCTACTCGCTGGGCTACATGGAGGGCGAGAAAGGATTTCAGCGCTACTACGCCTTCCTTTCGCTCTTCACCTTCTCGATGCTCGGCCTCGTCGTAGCCACCAACATCTTCCAGATGTATATCTTCTGGGAGCTCGTGGGTGCGTCGTCGTTCCTGCTCATCGGCTTCTTCTACACACTGCCCTCGGCTATCTCGGCATGTAAGAAAGCGTTCATCGTGACCCGCTTCGCCGACCTCGGCTTCCTCATCGGCATCCTGGTGCTGTCGTTCTACACGCAGCAGCTCGACTTCCTGCCCATGACGCAGAACCCCCAGGGCGTGCTTGCCTCGATGGGCGGCGCAACCTTTATGGGAGCCTCGGTGCTGACGTGGGCCCTCGTGCTCATCTTCACCGGCGGTATGGGCAAATCGGCCATGCTTCCGCTCCACATCTGGCTGCCTGACGCAATGGAAGGCCCGACGCCCGTGTCGGCCCTCATCCACGCCGCAACGATGGTTGTGGCCGGTGTCTACCTCGTGGCCCGTCTCTTCCCCCTCTACATGCTCGAAGACGCAGCGCTGACGTTTGTCACCGTGGTAGGTGCCGCGACGGCGTTCTATGCGGCGGTAGTGGCCTGCACGCAGATTGACATCAAGCGCATCCTCGCCTTCTCGACCATATCGCAGATAGCCTTCATGATGGTGTCGCTCGGCGTGGCCTCGCGTCACAACGTGGCAATCCACGAAGGCCTCGGCTACATGGCCTCGATGTTCCACCTCTTCACCCACGCCATGTTCAAGGCCCTCCTCTTCCTCGGAGCGGGCGCCCTCATCCATGCCGTACACTCGAACAACTACACCGCGATGGGCGGTCTCCGCAAATACATGCCCATCACCCACTGGACATTCCTCATCGGCTGTCTGGCCATCGCCGGCATCTTCCCCTTCGCCGGATTCTTCTCGAAGGATGAAATCCTGACCGCCTGCTTCGCCAACCACTGGTTCTGGGGCGTTTGGATGATGATGGTGGCCGCCATGACGGCGTTCTACATGTTCCGCATGTACTTCCTCGTGTTCTGGTGGGACGAACCCGACTACGCAGCCAAGGTTAAAGAAGCCGAGGCCCACGGCCACCACGCCGCCATGCCTCACGACGGCCCGCTGCCCATGTCGCTGCCTCTGCTCATCCTTGCCGCCGTGTCGACCGTGGCCGGCTTCATCTCGTTCGGCGAATTCGTCACCTTCGACGGCCACGAATACCACATCCACATCGACCTGACCGTGGCCTCATGCTCGATGGGCATAGCCATCCTCTCGATATGCTTCGCCGGCTGGCTCTACATGAAGAAAAACGACAAGCCCACCCGCATGGCCGACTCGTGCCGCTGGCTCTGGACCGCCGCCCTTCATCGTTTCTACTGGGACGAGATTTATCTCTTCGTCACCCGCCGCATCATCTTCGACGGCATCTGCAAGCCTATCGCCTGGTTTGACCGCCACATCATCGACGGCACGATGGACGGCTTCGCCTACGTGACCAACGCGGCCTCGAACGCCATCAAGGGACTCCAGTCGGGGAAGGTGCAGCTCTACCTTCTGTGGTATCTGGCCGGAGCCGTCCTTCTGGGCGCCATCACCGCCATCTGCCTGCTCTGACCCCCCGATGCAACGCTGCATGTAACGCCTTATTCCAACACACGAAATACAGTAACGCTTTATGTTCTCTAATATACTGATCTACTTTGTGGTGATACCCCTGGCCATGCTTCTGGGGCTCGCCCTCTGCCGCGACATCAAGCAGATACGCACCGTGGCAGTCACAGGCTCGGTGGCACTCACGGCTCTGTCGGTGTGGCTGCTCGTCGAGTATCTCTGTCTGCGCCACGGCGGCGCCGACGCCCCCATGCTCTTCACCGGCTCGTGGGAATGGTTTACCCCTCTGAACATCCATCTCGCAGTGGGCGTAGACGGCATCTCGATAGCGATGCTCATCCTGACCGGCATCATCCTCATCACCGGCTCGTTTGCCTCGTGGGAAATCCCCCAGCCCAAGGAATTCTTCCTCTGGCTCATCCTCCTCTCGACGGGTGTCTACGGCTTCTTCATCTCGGTAGATCTCTTCACGATGTTCATGTTCTATGAGGTGGCCCTCATCCCGATGTATCTTCTCATCGGCGTGTGGGGTTCGGGCAACAAGAACTATTCGGCCATGAAGCTGACGCTGATGCTCATGGGCGGCTCGGCCTTCCTGATGCTCGGCCTCATCGGCATCTACTATCACTCGACTCCCGCGGGCGTGCCCCACACCTGGAACATCCTCGAGATAGCCCACTACGACGCCATCCCCCACGGCTGGCAGTCGTTCCTCTTCCCGATGACCTTCGTAGGTTTCGGTGTGCTGGGCGCCATGTTCCCCTTCCACACCTGGAGCCCTGACGGTCATGCCTCGGCGCCGACGGCAGTGTCGATGCTCCACGCCGGCGTGCTCATGAAACTCGGCGGCTACGGCTGCTTCCGCGTGGCCATCTACCTGATGCCTCAGGCCGCTCACGAGCTGGCATGGATTTTCATCATCCTGACCGGTATCTCGGTGGTCTACGGAGCCTTCTCGGCCTGCGTTCAGAACGACCTCAAGTATATCAACGCCTACTCGTCGGTGTCGCACTGCGGTCTGGTGCTCTTCGCCCTCCTCATGCTCAACACCACCGCCATGACCGGCGCCATCATGCAGATGCTCTCGCACGGTCTGATGACGGCACTCTTCTTCGCCCTCATCGGTATGATTTACGGCCGTACCCACACCCGCGACATCCGCGAGATGGGAGGCATGATGCAGATACTTCCCTACCTCTCCGTGTGCTACGTCATCGCCGGTATGGCCTCGCTCGGTCTCCCCGGTCTGTCGGGCTTCGTGGCCGAAATGACCATCTTCGTAGGCTCATTCGAACACACCGACCTCTTCCACCGCATCTTCGTCATCGTGGCCTGCTCGTCGATTGTCACGACCGCCGTCTACATCCTCCGCGTGGTGGGCAAGCTGCTCTACGGCCCCGTCTACGACCAGCATCACCTGTCGCTGACAGATGCCAAGTGGTGGGAACGCCTGGCCACAGCCACCCTCATCGTCTGCGTGGCCGGCATCGGTTGCTTCCCCAACTTCTTCGAGCATCTCATCAACTTCACATTCAGCCCCAAAATCTTCGCCGTGCTCGGCCTTAACTAAGCATAGGAAATGGATTACTCTCAGTTTTTTGCAATGAAGCAGGAGATAGCGCTCCTCATTGCCTTTCTCGTAGTGTTCCTCTGCGACACGTTCGCATCTCCGAAGGCCGCCAAGAGCGTCCCCGTCGTGGGCTGTCTCTGGATGGCCGCCATCGTGGCCTTCGGCTTCGTCACCATCCCCGGCTATGAAGAGTCGGCTTTCGACGGCATGTATGCCACCTCGAAAGTGATGTATGCCATAAAGAACACCCTCAACATAGGCGCGTTCATCGTGCTGGTGCAGGCCATGAAGTGGGCCGACAGCGATTTCGTCTCGATACGCCGCGGCGAGTTCTACGAACTCATCATGCTGACCCTCTTCGGCATGTATCTGATGATATCGGCCCGTCACTTCCTGCTGTTCATCATCGGTCTCGAAACCGCGTCGCTGCCGCTCTGCGCGCTGGTGGCCTTCGACAAGCGCCGCTACGAAAGCCATGAGGCCGCCATCAAGTATGTGCTGACCGCAGTGTTCTCGTCGGCCATCCTTCTGATGGGTCTGAGCCTCGTCTACGGCCTGACCGGCACCCTCTACTACGCCGGCATCGCCTCGGCCGTCGGCTCTAACGTGGGCGTGATGCTCGCCGTCGGTCTGGCCTTCGTCATGGCCGGCTTCGGCTACAAGATTTCGCTCGTGCCGTTCCACCTCTGGACCGCCGACGTCTATCAGGGCGCACCTACCCCCGTCACCTCCTACCTCTCGGTCATCTCCAAAGGCTCGGCCGCATTTGCCTTCCTCGTGGTGCTGACCCAGGTGTTCGCCACCGTCTACTCGTCGATGTGGGAGTGGATGCTCTACGCACTCATCGTGCTCACCATCACCGTGGGCAACCTCTTCGCCATGCGTCAGGTCAACATGAAGCGCTTCCTCGCCTTCTCGTCGATATCGCAGGCCGGCTACATCATGCTCGCCGTGATGGGCGACAACCCCATGGGCTACTCAGCACTGATGTTCTACGTGCTCGTCTACGTCTTCTCCAACCTCGCCGCCTTCGGTGTAATCGGCGCCATCGAGAACGCCACCGGCAAGATTGAAATGACCGACTACAACGGCCTCTACAAGACCAACCCCCGTCTGGCCGTGACGATGATGCTCGCCATGTTCTCACTGGCCGGTATTCCTCCCTTCGCCGGCTTCTTCAGCAAATTCTTCGTCTTTACGTCGGCACTGAACGGCACCGATTCGACCGCGCTCTACGTGCTCGTGCTGATAGCGTTGATTAACACCATCATCTCGCTCTACTACTACCTGCTCGTGGTGAAGGCGATGTTCATCAACGATAGCGACGCCCCGATAGCCACCTTCCGCTCGGCCTGCTCGGAGCGCCTCGGCATGTGGATTTGCGTGGCCGGCATCATCCTGCTCGGCATCTTCAGCCCCATCTACAACTATCTTCTCACCATAGCCTGAGGTCGGAGCGTCTGACTGAAGGAAACCATCTTAAATTCCGACCTGCCCGACGCGATTCGGGCGGGTCGGATTAAGTAGTATAATACCCGGCATAGCAATTAAGTATGTGTTAGAAATTATTTAATGCATTGGCTCATGAATTCTGAGGCGGACTTTCTAATTCGACTTCAGTTGTTATGGAACCCCACAACGCCTTCAGCCAAATGCGAAATTTCATCCACATACTTCATAACCCGATGCATTAAATAATTTCGAACCCATACTTACCATCCGATAATCCGAAAATATGTATTCAACGTCACCCGGTGCGATAGGCATCTTCGACTCCGGCTACGGAGGCCTGACCATACTCAACGAAATCCGCAAGACACTCCCCGACTACGACTACATCTATCTGGGCGACAACGCGCGCACACCCTACGGGACGCGGTCGTTTGACGTGGTCTACGAATTCACGCTTCAGGCCGTGCGCAAACTCTTCGAGCGCGGCTGTCAGCTCGTGATTCTGGCGTGCAACACCGCGTCGGCCAAGGCACTCCGCTCCATCCAGCAGAACGACCTGCCCAAGCTCGACGCAGCGCGTCGCGTGCTCGGCGTGGTCATCCCCACCGTCGAAGCATTGGGCGAAATCTCGCGCGGGGGCAACATCGGCGTGCTCGGCACCCCGGGCACTATCTCGTCGGGCACCTACGACATCGAGATAGCCAAATTCTTCCCCCGCTTCCGCACCGTGTCGGAGGCGTGCCCCATGTGGGTGCCGCTCATCGAAAACGGCGAGTATGACAAGCCGGGCGCCGACTACTTCGTAAGGAAAAACGTCGAGGAACTCTTCGCGCAGGAGCCTGACATCGACACCATCATCCTCGGCTGCACGCATTATCCGCTGATGCTGCCGAAAATCAGCGAAGCCGTGGCCGGACGCGCCGAAATCGTTTGCCAAGGTCCGCTCGTGGCCAAGAGCCTCGCCTCCTATCTCGAGCGCCACCCCGACATGGCCGCCCGCTGCACCCGCGGAGGCAACGTAGAATATCTCACCACCGAAAACCCCGACCGTTTCGCAGCGGCCGCCGCCAATTTCGTGGAAGGCCCCGTAAAGGCCACACGCATCGAATTGGCCTGACCCGACTGTCTCGGCAACCTTAAAAACCAACACGTCCATAGAAAGTGAAATCTCTGCCACGCTACATAGCCATGACCGGCGCGCTGCTTGCCGCAGCGTGTGCCAGCAACGTCGACGAAGGCCCCGACAAAGTGGGGCAGCTTTACGTCGAGGTAGAGATTGCGCCCGCGCTCAAGCTGCCCGACGGGAGCAACGCCGGGCGAGAGGCCGCGCACTCCCTGAGCGACAGCGACATTTCGATTACGCTGACCTCGGAAGGAGGAAGGTACACCCACACATGGCCGGAGTTTAGCCAATTCACGCAGGGCGACGACTATTTTGCCGGGCCCTACATCCTCACGGGCGATGCGGGACGCAATTCGGAGCAGGGATTTGACACGCCGCGATTCACAGGCAGCACGCCGCTGACCATAGGCGACAACAGCCGCGAGAGCGTCAGGCTCGTCCTGACGCCCGAAAGCGCATTCTTCGCCGTGAGCTACTCGGAGGCCTTTCTCTCGGCCTATCCCGGGGGCGAAATCAGCGTGCAGTCGGCCACCTCGGAATGCTTCGCCATCACCGCCGGAGAAACACGCCTGCTCAGCCTCGACACCGCGCCGACGGCCATCTATCTCTCGCTGCCCGGCACAGCCGCGGTGCGCGCCATAGGTCTGGAGACACCGCAGAGCGCGACGCTCTATGAAATAGCAGTGGATGCCTCGACCGACGCGGACGGAACGCCCGTCGTAGAGGTAGGCATTTCGGGGGGTGAACGCAAGAGCATCCGCCTCACTCCCGAATTTCTTGCCGCAGAGCCTCCGCACGCCGAGTGGGAGGAAGGGGTTCCCTCGGAAGTGGAATTGCCCGAAGGCGAGAACTACGACGCGCCGCTCGTGTGCCGGGTCAAGCCTGCTGGAGAGACGCTCGAACGTGTGACGCTCACCATCAATTCCGCCTCACTTGCGGCCAAGGGAGTGCCGATGACAGCCGACCTTCTCAAGACCAATTCGGAGGCCACCGCCTTGTTGCGCAAACTGGGGCTGAACGTCAGCCTGACCGCCACCGAAGGGGGCACCATCGACTTCAACGACCTGTTGGGTCAGCTTGTTTTCACAGAGCCGGACGCCGCGCAGTCTACCTTCTCGGTAGTGGCCGAAGGGAGCGACGGACGCATCTCGCAAGCGGCGACGCTGAGAGTGGTCACGACGCCCGTCGACCTCACGGTGACATCAGTGACAGGTGCCGTCATGGGCGTGAACCGCACGGAAATCACCGTCGTCAGCCCCGCCACCGACTTCATGGAGCGCGTGGAGCTGCAGAGCGCCGGAGCTGACAGCGTGTGGCACGCGCTGCCTGTGGCCTCGGCGGAACGCATCAGCCCTGACACCTACCGACTCACCGCCGACCTGGGTGACGGGTCGGCCGACGTAGCCGTCAGACTCGTCTACTGCGACGAAGTGAGGTCGACCTTTACGGTGAGACGCATTCAGCCTGATTTCTCGATAGTGGTAGACGCCTTCGCCGCCTATGCCGACATTCTCGTGGTGCCCGCCGAGCCTTCGCTCCTGACAGCGATACTCGACCGTCTGCACCTCTACGTTGACGACCGTCCGTATAACCTTTTCACGGCCGACCCGGAGAGGGGAGTGGTCAAGATAATCGGGCTCAAACCCTCGACCTCCTACAGCGTCAACGCCACGATGATGGATGCCGCCGAAGCCGAGCCGCAATTCTGCAACACGGTGAGGTTTACCACCGAAGGCACGCCCCAGCTGCCGAACGCCGATTTCGAGGAGCGCCGCGACGGACCCGCCTACAAGAACCTCCCCTCAGGAGGCCGCTACTCGCAGACCACGGTAGAAATCTTCAACCGCCAGCACATGGTCACGTTTGACATGCGCGTGCCCAAAAACTGGACGACGGTAAACGAAAAGACCTTCAACAGCGCCTTTGCCAATCACAACACCTGGTACATGTATCCGTCGACCTACTCGCTGACTACTCCCACGCAGAACGGCACGTTTGCCGTCGAGCTTCAGACCACAGGATTTGACCCCAACGGCGAGGAGATAGCCCCCTACGCCCAGACCGGAACGCCCTACCTCGACTACTCGCCCGTGACGCCGCGCGTAGGCTACAAAGCCGCCGGGCGCCTCTTCCTCGGCAACTACTCGTTTGACCCTTCGACCATGACCGAGACCTATGACGAAGGCGTTTCGTGGGGCGCGCGCCCGACGTCGCTCAACGGCTATTACATCTTCACCCCCTGCGACGACGACCGCAGCGACGCCGGCCTGGTGAGAGTGGAAGTGCTCGGCACCATCGACGGCGAAGTCGAGACGGTCATCGCCTCGGCCGAGATGCGACTGCCCCTCTGCACGGGGTGGAAAGCCTTCTCGCTGCCGCTCGCCTACGACCAGTTCGGCGTGAAAGCCCGACGGCTCAAAGTGATGTTTGCCTCGTCGGTACATGCCGGCACAATCGAGCAAGAGAGCGCGACGATAGTCACCACCACCGACCCCGAAAGCGCCACGTCGCTGGGCGGACGCCTCGCGCTCGACAACATCTATCTGTCGTACTGACCGACCCCTTTACACCACCATCTTAACCCTAATCAGATGCCCCGATATCTCCACATACTATGCTGGCTCCTGCTGTTGGCGGGTGCGCTCGCCAAGCCGGAGCGAGCCGGCGCTCAGACCGAATTCCGCCGCGACCTTGAGCAGATTTCATTCGTGCCCAAGGGGCAGTGGGTGACGGGTCTGTCGGTGAGCTATTCGCAGACCGACATGGACCGCTACCAGTTTCTGATAATAGAAAACCTGACGGGCGACACCTACAACTTCAAGCTCTCGCCGATGCTCTTCTATGCGTTCGGCGACAACCTGGCCGCCGGCGGCCGCTTCGCCTACGAGCGCTCGCGCGCACGCCTCAACTCGGCCGACGTGGTGCTCGACTCGGAGACCTCCTATTCGGGCGGTCCGATGTATGCCCTCTCACATTCCTACTACACCACGGCGGCGTTCCGCAACTACATCTCGCTGGGGCGCTCGATGAGGTTTGGATTTTTCAACGAAGTGCAGCTTCAGATTGGCGGCGGCCAAAGCAAGATAGTCAACGGCGAAGGGCTCGACCTCACAGGCACCTATGCCCGCAACTTCGGCCTCAGCCTCGGCCTCACACCCGGCGTCATCATGTTTCTCAACAACTATTCGGCGCTTGAAGTGTCGGTGGGCGTGCTCGGCTTCAACTACCGCAACACCCGCTCGGTGACCGACCAAATCTACGTGGCCAACACCGACATCAAATCGGCCAATTTCAAAATCAATCTCTTCTCCATCTCGTTTGGAGTGGCATTCTACCTCTAACCGTTCCCCCATGATGCGAAACCGTCTACTCGCCCTCTTCATAACGGCCGCCGCGGCGCTGACCGGGGAACTTGCCTCGGCCCAGACCCCCGCGCAGACCCCGCTGCCCGAAGGGGTCGACTCGATTACCACGGTGACCACGGTGACCACCGTGCAGACCACCTATCACACCCAGCGGCGCACGCCGACACCCGCAGCGACACAGACCCAAACCGTGCCGCCAACACCCGCTGTCGCCGTCCCTGTAGCCACGGAGGCCGTCGCACTCCCCGAGACTGCCCCCACGGGAGCCGCTCCCGAGGCCGTGCCGGTCATCGTTCACGACACCGTCTACGTCGACCGCCCCGTCTACATCGAAACACCCTCTGCGGCAGTCCCCGCCACAGACGCCGGCGAAGGCATCCTGCCCGACCTGCCCGGCGCGCCCCACAACTACACCCGCAACGCCGACGGCAAAATCGTGCTCGCGTCGATTGCGCCCTCGTTGCTCGACTCGAAGGTGGTCATCGGCACCGACACCGTGCCCTTCATCATCCCCACGCGCAACTTCGGACGCTACGACCGCGGCCTCTACAACTTCATGTTCGTGCCGCAGGGGCAGTGGATGTTTGCCCTCACGGCCAGCTACGGCGAATTCAACACCGCCGACCTCGAAATGCTCTCCGTGCTCAAAGACTTCTCGTTCAAAGGCAAAATGTATTCGCTCCAACCCTCGGTGAGCTACTTTTTCCGCCACAACCAGAGCATAGGCCTCCGCTTCAAGTATTCGCACGCCGGCGCCGACCTGGCCGGCCTCAGCATGGACTTCGACGACGACCTGAATTTCTCGATTTCCGACGTCAGCTACTACTCGCACACCTACACCTCGTCGATAGTCTACAGAAACTACGTCGGTCTCGGCACCGAGAAACGCTTCGGCATCTTCAACGAGGTAGACCTCTCGTTTGGCTCGGGGCAGGACGTGTTCCGCCGCCTCTACAACTCGGAGCCGCGCGAGACACGCACCTACAACACCAAGTTCGGCCTCAACTTCTCGCCCGGCTTCACGATGTTCATCATGGACAACGTCTGCTTCAACGTGTCGATAGGCGTTTTCGGTCTGCACCTCACCCATGCCCGTCAGGTGACCGACGGCGTCGAGGAAGGGCGCCGCACCTCGTCGGGCGCCAACTTCCGTCTCAATCTGTTTAACATTAACTTCGGTATCGGTGTCTGCATCTAAACTTTTCAGCCGTCTGCTCCCCGCCCTCGCCGCAGTGATAGCCGCCGCGTCGATGCTCTCGGGGTGCATCAAAAACAACATACCTTATCCCAACATTCAGGTGTCGTTTGTGTCGCTCGAAGTCGAGGATGCCCTCCAGCCGGCCACCATCGACTCGGTCAACATGACCGTCACGCTCTATCTGAGCGAGCGCTCCAACCCGGCCAACGTCGTGGTCAACGGCTTCGCCCTCTCCCCCTCCGAAGGAGAGTGGCCCGACTCGGCGGCATGGCTCAACGGCATCGACCTGACCGACCGCCGGCTCACCACGCTGACGCTCTATCAGGAATACACGTGGATTGTCACGGCCGTGCGCGACGTCGAACGCTACTTCACCGTCGAGCAGCAGGTGGGCGCATCGGTCATCGACGTGGCCGGACGCCGCGTCATAGCCTACGTGCCCGAAGGGGCCGACCTCAGCCGCATCAAGGTCACTTCCATCAAGCTCGAAGGCGTCACATCGGTGATGACTCCGCAGCTCGAAGGACGCGAGGTAGACTTCACGCGCCCCGTCGACGTGACCGTCACCGAATTCGGCCACTCCGACGTATGGACCATCTACGTGCTCACCACCGAAGCCACCGTGACAACAGAGCGCGTAGACGCATGGAGCTGCGTGGCATGGCTCTACGGCTCGGCCGAGGAGGGCAAGGATAACGGCTTCGAATACCGTCGCGCCGACGCTGCCGAGTGGCAGCGCATGAGTGCCGCAGCCATTACGACCGACGGCGGCTCGTTTACCGGCCGCCTCACCGGACTCACTCCCGAAACCACCTACATAGCACGCGCCTACAGCGACGACGAGTATGGCGCCGAGGTGGAATTTACCACACAGCCCACCGCCCAGATGGCCAATGAAGATTTCGAAAACTGGTGGCTCGACGGCAAGGTGTGGTGCCCGTGGGCCGAAGACGGCACCTCCTATTGGGACACAGGCAACAAGGGCGCCACGACACTCGGCACGTCAAACACCTATCCCTCTGACGACACCCCGACAGGCACCGGACGCTCCGCCTGCCTCGAGACGCGCTTCGTGGGCATCGGCTCGATAGGCAAGCTCGCCGCCGGAAACATCTTCGTCGGCTCATACGTGCGCACCGACGGCACCAACGGCGTGCTCTCGTTCGGACGGCCGTTCACCGTGCGCCCCACGCGCATGACCGGGTGGATGAAATATCATTCCGCCCCCATCTCGTCGGTGACGAGCGGCTTCGAAGACCTCAAGGACACGCCCGACACAGGCATAGTGTGGGTGGCGCTCATCGACTCTGACGAACCTCTCGAAATACGCACCAATCCGAAAAACCGCCAGCTCTTCGACCCGGAGGCCGACTATGTCGTGGCCTACGGCAAAATGGAGTGGAAGAGCGACGTCACCGAGTGGACCCGCTTCGAAATCACGCTCGACTATAAATCGACGGAGCGCGTGCCCAAATACATCCTCTGCACCTGCTCGGCCTCGGCGCTCGGCGACTACTTCACCGGCGGCAACGGCTCGGTGCTGATGGTTGACGACCTCTCGCTCTCTTTCGACTACTAAACGGGTCGAACGCAAAACCATTTCCGTGGTCGATTGTTAACAATATGAGCTGCAAAGCTGTCAGACAGAAACAAAACTGAAACTTTTCCCGCTAAAACATAATTTCAACAACAATGAAACGCATCATCTCACTCCTTATCGCAGCGGCAGCTCTCCTGTCTGCCCCGTCGGCCATGGCCTACGACCTCAGTTCAATTCTCGGAGGCCTGAAAGGGGCCGGCTCGCAGGCTACCGACTCGACCTCGACAACCACCGGCAGCGGTGACGCCGGAGGCAAACTCGGCGACGTGCTCGGAGGCGTGGCAGCCGCGCTCGGCATAGGGAGCGATCAGGCCGACATCTCCAAACTCGCGGGCGAGTGGGCTTACGACGGCCCCGCCGTGACGTTCAAGAGCGACAACCTTCTGCTCAAGGCAGGTGGCGCCGCAGCGGCAACCACTGTGGAAAAGAAGCTCGAACCCTACTATCAGAAGGCCGGACTCGAAAACCTCGTGGTCACCATCAACGCCGACTCGACCTTCACCTTCAAGACCTCGCACATGAGTCTGAGCGGCACCATCGAGCGCCAGCCCGATTCGGGCAACTATGCCTTCCACTTCCAGGCGCTCAAGAAAATCCCCGTCGGCACGATGCCCGCCTACATCAAACTGACCGGCACGTCGCGCATGGCGCTGACCTTCGATGTCAGCAAGCTCATCAAGATTATCGAGATGGCAGGCTCGCTCACCGGCAGCAGCTCCATCAAGACCGTATCGACGATGCTCAATCAGTATGACGGCCTGACCGCCGGCTTCGACCTCAAGCGCACGAAGTGAGCAGTGCCGACATGGGCCGCATCGCCGTAATCATACCCGCTTTCAATGCGGCGCCCTACATCGGGCGCTGCATTGAAAGCGTTCTTGCACAGAGGGCCGACGTAGGCGAGCTTGAGGTGGTGGTCGTCGACGACGGGTCGACTGACGAAACGGCAGCCTTGGCCGCCTCCTACGAAGGGGTCACGGTGGTGAGCCGTCCGAACGGCGGGCTGAGCGCGGCGCGCAACACCGGTGTAGCGGCCACAGATGCCCCGTGGCTGACGTTTGTCGATGCCGACGACCTGTTGCTCCCCGGCGCGCTGCAAACGCTGAGAGCGGGCTCTATGACGGCTCCTGTGGTGTCGGGAGCAATCACGCGCCGGGAGGTAGGGGCCGAACTCCCTGTGGCGATGTTCAGAATGCTCGACGCCGAAGAGGCCATATGCGAGGCGCTCTACCAGCGCACGTCGCTCAATTCGTCGGCCTGCGGCAAACTCGTGGCGCGCCGCATAGTCGAGAAGGTGCCGTTTCGCGAGGGCATCGCCTACGAAGACCTCGACTGGTTTTATCGCGCGTTCGAGGAGGCCCGCTTCGTGGCCGTCACCGACACGCCGGTCTATTTCTACAGCTGTACGCCCGGCAGCCTGACCAACTTATTCAGCCCGCGGCGTCTCGACGTGCTCGACGTGACACGCCGCATTGAGGAATGGGCCTCGCGCCGCACACCGGCCCTGCTCCGCGCCGCCCGCGAGAGGCGACTGAGCGCCTCGCTCGACATGCTGACGCGCCTTCTTGGTTCCGACCTCTATCGCGACGACCCGACCCTCGCGCCACGGCTCGCCGAGGCCTATGCCAACGTGCGCCGACTGCGCGCCGCCACGATTTTTTCGCCCCGCACGCGCCTCAAAAGCCGCCTCGGCGCGCTCTACAGCTATCTCGGTCTGCCTGCCATGCGTCTGGCCGCGCGCCTGACCCGCCGCAGCTCGTGAGACCCTTTTCCGAAACAGCAAACGGCAGCGCCGCCACCCCCGGCAAGGGGATGGCGGCGCTGATTATGATGTGGCTTCGGGTTTAAGTAAGTGAGAAAAATAAATGAACAAATAAGACGAAGTTATTTTTGAGATGATTTGGGGCTTGAGTGAAGAAGCATAGCCTCCCTATGCGCCTGAACGAAAGGCTCAAAGCAGCCAAAAAGAACGAGTTTTACTGTTCAAGAATTTTTCATCACATATATCGTTTTATTTTTTGAACTTACTTAGCCGAAGAGGAAAGTCTGGGGCGACTGGGGCGTCTGCGGAGCTGCGGGCGCGTTGTTGGGGTGGTTGGCGCGCTCGCGCACCTGCTGCACGAGTTTGCGGTCGCGCTTGTAGGCGGGATTGTTGTCGAGGATGTCGCAGATGGCATCGTCGTCGAGCTGTCCGGCGCCGAGCACGATGATGTTGTTTCGTCCGTCAATCGACGAGCCATACTCGTCGGCAATGCGGCGGTCGGTCACCGTTGAGGCGGGATACGTGCCGGCGGGAGCGGCTGCCGGGGCTTCCTGACGCGGCTGCTGAGGCTGAGCGGGAGCGGCTGCCGGAGCGGCGGCGTGGTCGCGGGCAGGCTGATGCTGATTGCCGTGAGCATGCGCTCCGGTATTGTTCTGCGGCTGCTGCTGACGGTTGCCTCCGCCGATGGTGTAGGTGCCCGAAGCGAAGTCAAACGAATTGCCCGAGGCGGGAGCGCCCTGCGAGGCGGGTTGCGCCGGCGCGCCCTGACGTGTCGCGGGCTGGGGTGTCTGCGTGTGGCCCGGGTGGTGGGTGCGGTTGGCGGGCATACCGCCGCCGCGGTTGCCGCCGCTGTTCATGATGTCTTCCTCGCGCAGAGTGACGTCGAAGCCCGAGGCGAGAATCGTAATCTTCACCTCGTCGCCGAGTTTCTCGTCGAAACCGATACCCCAGATTACGTCGACCTCCGTGGCGATGCGGTCGATGAACTCGGTGAGCTCGTTGGTCTCGTTCATGCGCAGCGGCGAGCCGGAATTGGGGTTGAAGTAGATGTTGAAGAGCAGTTTCTTCGAGCCGAAGATGTCGCGGTTTTTGAGAAGAGGCGAATTGAGGGCATCCTCGATGGCCGCCGTGACGCGACGTTCGCCGCTGCCGTAGCCCGACGAGATGATGGCCGCGCCGCCGCCGCGCAGCGTGGTGTCGACGTCGTTGAAGTCGAGGTTGATGCGGCCGTCGCAGGTGATGAGTTCCGAGATGGAGCGCGCGGCGATGGAGAGCGTGTCGTCAGCCTTGCCGAACGCGTTGAGGAAGTCGATGTCGCCGTAGATTTCGTTGAGGCGCTCGTTGTTGATGACGAGCAGCGCGTCGACATACTTGGCCATTTCGTCGGCGCCGGCGATGGCCTTCTTGATTTTCACGGGGCCTTCGAAGAGGAAGGGGATGGTGACGATGCCGATGGTGAGCAGACCGCGCTCCTTGGCGATGCGGGCCACGACGGGAGCGGCGCCTGTGCCGGTGCCGCCGCCCATACCGGCGGTGATGAACACCATCTTAGTGTCGTCGTCGAAGATTTCGGCGATGCGGTCGGCTGCCTCTTCGGCAAACTGCTTGGCAATCTCAGGCTTGTTGCCGGCGCCGAGACCGGTGCCGAGCTGAAGGGTCTGCGGCACGGCCGAATGTTTGAGAGCCTGGGCATCGGTGTTGATGTTGACAAACGTCACCTGACGGATACCTTCGCGATACATGTGGTTGACGGCATTGTTGCCGCCGCCGCCTACACCGACGGCCTTGATGATGATGGGGAGGTCGGCATCCTTGCTGATGTTGGCCGAGAATGCCGAGGCATCGTCGATGTTGGGGTCTGAGGGGATGTATGGAGTGTCAGACATGGAGTTTCTATTGGGGGGTTAAGGGGTGGCTGTTAATTATTCGGGGAGGAACGTCACTGGTCGTCGTCCTCGTCGTTTTCATACATTGTGTCGGTCATCAGGTTGAGGATGCGGGAGCCGAGCCCCGAGAGCATACGACCGAAAGCACCTTTAGTGGATGGTTTCTCGTTGCCATCCATCACCTCGTAGGTGGGAGCCTTCGGCATCTGCGGCTGTTGCGGCTGCTGCGGCTGCTGCACGGTTGCCGCGGGCTGTTGTGCCGGTTGCTGCACGGGCTGCTGAATCGGCTGCTGAATCGGCTGCTGAGGCGCTGCCGCGGGCTGCTGAGGCATCAGGGGCTGTTGAGGCTGCTGAGGCTGTTGCGGCATCATGGGCTGCTGTGCGGGAGGCATCTGATTGGTCTGCTGGGCATAAATCGAGTCAGCGCCATAGATTCCGGCTGAGTGCTGCTGCGCGGGGGCTGGTGCGGGAGCCGGGCGTGTCATGCACTCGCGGGGATTGTTTTTGGCGGCCATTACGAGCGTGGCTATTACGTCGACGGCCTCCGAGGGCTGGATGGTGCCGTCGGTGATGCGGATGTGAGGGCCGGGTACGCCTACGCGCACGTTCATGCCCGAGGTCTGTTTCAGACGCTGGTTGAAACCGTTGAGGCGCGCTCCTCCGCCTACGATGATGATGCCGCAGGGGAGTTTGTCGGGAGCTATGCCCGACTGCTTGATTTGCTCGATGATGTTGGCGATGATTTCGGCCGAGCGGGCGGCCACGTAGTTGTTGACCATCGAGATTTCGTGCGAGGCGCCTGCGCTGAACGTTGCGGCGAGTTCGGGGCTCTGGAGAGCCGAACCGTTGCGTATCTTGAGGTCTTCGGCGGTCTCTTCGAGATAGTTGAGATGGGTGATGTCGCGTGTGATGTTGCGCGAGCCCAGGGGCAGCACGGCCAGGTGGCGCAGGGTGTCGTCCTTGTAGACGGCTACGGTGGTGGTCTCCGCTCCGAAGTCGACGAGCGCGCAACCGAGGCGCATTTCGTTGGCGTTGAGCACGAGGTCGGCTATGGCGAGCGGACGGATGAACGTCTCTACGGTGCGCAGGTGAAGACGCTCCTCGACTACGTGCGACAGATTGCGCAGCAGCTGATTGCGGCAGCTGATGAGATTCATGGAAGCTACGATGTGAGAGCCGAGCCGGCCGATGGGGCGCGGCGCGGGGGTGTCGTCGATGCGAAGCTCGCGCATGGTGGCGTGGACCACCTGACGGTCGTGCAGCGGCGTGGCGAGGGCTTCGTTGACGAGGTCGCCGATGAGGTCGCGGGTGATTTCGGTTTCGCCGGCAAGACGGCGCTCCACCTGTATGGGGTCGACTCTGAGCGAACGGCCTCCCGCGGCGAGATATACGGCCTCGATGCGACGCGGCGCCTCGCGGTGTTCGAGGCGCGAGATGACGTTGCGTATGGCCGTGGCGGTCTCGGCCACGTTGAGGATTGTGCCGTAGCGCACGATGTCGGAGATTTTCTCCTCTTCGACGGCCTTGACCGTCAGGGTGTGGGCATCGTCGATGGTGCCTATGGCGCCTTTGATTTTCGAGCTGCCGATTTCGAGTGCAACAATATATTTATCTTCCATGGAGCGGTTAATAGGTGGAGTGTGTTATATCTGTTTTTTGGGAATAGGTTTCTCTGAATGTGCCTTCTGTCCGGGGCGGGTGCGTCCGGGAGCCACCGAGTCGGCCACGAGCATCGACGAGACGGCTATGCTTTCGTCGTCGTCGAAGTTGGCCGCCGAGAGTTCGGATTTCCGCTTGTGGCGGCGGGTGGCCACGAGCTGCCCCTTCCATTTCACCGAGATGGTGTCATATTTGTTCCAGCCCTGATGGGGGAGCACCTCGGAGTAGAATGTGCGCACGCGCTCGAGCTTGTCGTCGATGTCGTCGGTCGAGCCGAGGTTGATGACGTGCTCGCGGATGTTTGGCACGAGGATTATGTCTGACGGGCTTTTCACTTCTATCATCGAGATGTATGAGGCCCAGAGAGAGTCGGAGTAGATGCGGTCGATGAGGGGCAGCAGGTCGGTGACGCGCAGCGTGGTGTCGGTGGCGGGAAACGAGCCGGCAATGACAGGCACGTTGCGGCGGTAGCGCGCCGAGGCTTTGACGCGCTTGCCCGAGCGGTTGATGTAGTAGCTGTCGGTGCCGTCGAAGATGCGGGCCACGGGCACGATGGGGAGCGCCGTGATGCGGATGGTGCCGTCGGTATAGCGCAGCACCGAGACATCTTCGATTTTGTCCATGGCGAGCAGTTTCGAGCGGAGTTCGAAGGTGTTGATGTTGGCCATGGAGAGCCCTTTGGCGCGCGCGGGCAGGTCGTCGAGCTCGTGCGAGAGTTCTTCGGCGGTGACAAACTGCCGCGCGGCTTCGGCCCCTTCGATGTTGATGGTCATGGCGCGGCACACCTCGGTGTCGGCCTCGCCGGCCGAGACGGCGAAGGCTATGATGAGGTAGACGGCCAGCATCAGCGAGAATGTTATGTAGAGATAGCGGGGCATATGCCTTGGGTTGAAGTGTGGGGTTAGTTTTCGGAGAGGTTCATCCGTGAGATGATTTCGGGGATTTTGGTGTCGATGTCGCCGGCGCCGACGGTGAGCAGCACGTCGAAGTCGGTTTCGGCAAGCGCGTCGGCCAGGTTGTCGCGGCTGACGATGCGTTTGTCGGGGCAAGTGACGCCGTCGAGGATGATTTGCGACGTGACGCCGGGGATAGGCTCCTCGCGCGCCGGGTAGATGTCGAGCAGCAGCAGGCGGTCGGCACCCGAGAGTGCTTCGGCGAATTGGGGCGCGAAGTCGCGGGTGCGCGAGTAGAGGTGGGGCTGGAAGGCCACTGTCAGCTTGCGGTCCGGGTAGAGGGCCTTGACGCTCTCGATGGAGCGGCGCAGTTCGGCGGGATGGTGGGCGTAGTCGTCGATGATGACGTGGCCGCGTCCGCCCCGCTCCTTGAGATGGAATTCGAAGCGGCGCTTGGGGCCTTGGAACGACGAGATGGCGCGGCGCACTGTCTCGACGTCCCAGCCGGGGGTGAGCGACACGGCGGCCGCGGCGGCTATGGCGTTTTCGATGTTGACCTCTACGGGCACGCCGAGATTGACGTTGCGTATCGTGCCGCGCGGTGTCACGAGGTCGAAGGTGATGTTGCCGTCGCCGCGGCGGATGTAGGAGGCGTGGAAGTCGCCTTCGTCGCGCGAATAGGTGTAGACCCTCACCCCTTCCTTGACGCGGGGGCGCATCTTGAGGCCTGTGTGGATGATGAGTGCGCCGTCGGGGCGTATCAGTTCGGTGAAGTGTGCGAAGCTTTCGAGGTAGGCTTCCTCTGTGCCGTAGATGTCGAGGTGGTCGGGGTCGGTCGAGGTGATGACGGCCACGTAGGGGGTGAGCTGATGAAACGAGCGGTCGTATTCGTCGGCCTCGACTACGCTGAGCGGCGACGAGGGGGAGAGCAGGAAGTTTGTGCCGTAGTTGCGCAGCACGCCGCCGAGGAAGGCGTTGCAGCCTACGGTGCCCGATTGGAGTATGTGGGCGGCCATCGACGAAGTGGTGGTCTTGCCGTGGGTGCCGGCAAAGCAGAGGGCGTCAGAGCTGCGGGTGACTATGCCGAGTGCCTTCGAGCGCTTCATCACCTCGAAGCCGTTGTCGCGAAACCATTCGAGGATGGGCAGGTCGGCGGGGACGGCGGGGGTGTAGACCACGAGCGTATCCTCTTTGCTGCGGAACGCTTCGGGGATGCTGTCGGCTTCGGGCGAGAAAGAGATTTCCACCCCCTCCTTCTGAAGCGCGTCGGTGAGGGCGGTAGGGGTGCGGTCGTAGCCGGCCACGCGTTTGCCCATGGCCAGGAAGTAGCGCTCGAGGGCGGCCATGCCTATGCCGCCTGCGCCTACGAAATATATGTTTGCGAACGTATCGGTAGTCATTGTTTGCGGTCGGAGATGATTTGGTCGATGATTTGAGCTATGCGGTCGTCGGCGCCTGTGTTGGCCATGGCGCGGGCGTTGCGTCCCAGCTGCTCGCGGCGCTCGGGAGAGTCGAGAAGGGTGGCGATTGCGGCGGGAAGGTCGGCCACGGCGTCGCGGTCGAGTATCATCACGGCTGCATCGCGTCGGGCCAGTGCCTCGGCGTTGTGGCGCTGATGGTCTTCGGCCACGTTGGGCGAGGGGATGAGGATTACGGCTTTACCGAGATTTTCGAGCTCGGAGATTGAGCCTGCTCCGGCTCGCGACACCACGAGGTCGGCGGCGCGGTAGGCCAGGTCCATGCGCGAGATGAATTTCTCGGTCTTCACTCCCGCAACGCCCTCGGCCACGGCTGCGAAACGGTCGCTCTGATAGCGTCCGGTCTGCCAGAGCAGCTGCGCGCCTTTCGCGGTGATTGCGGGGAGCGAGGCGGCTATGGCCTCGTTGACGGTGAGCGCGCCGAGCGAGCCTCCAATCGAGAGCACCAGAGGGCGCTCGGGGTCGAAGCCGAGTTCTTTCTTGGCCTCTTCGGCGGTGAGGGCTATTTCGTCGAGGTCTTTGCGCGTGGGGTTGCCGGTCATGATGATTTTTTCGGCGGGGAAGTAGCGGTCGAGCCCGTCGTAGGCCACGCATATTTTGTCGGCGCGTTTGCAGAGCAGTTTGTTGGTCACCCCGGGATAGGAATTTTGTTCCTGGATGAGCGTGGGGATGCCGCGGCGCTGCGCTTCCTTAAGCACGGGCCCCGAGGCATAGCCTCCTACGCCGATGGCGATGTCGGGCTTGAACTCGCCCACGATTTTGCGGGCCATGCGGAGCGACTTGAAGAGCTTGACGAGCACCCCGAAGTTGCGCCACAGACGCTTGCGGTCGAATCCGGCTACGGGGAGTCCGGTGATGGGGTAGCCGGCGGCGGGCACGCGCTCCATCTCCATGCGCCCCTCGGCTCCGACAAAGCGGATGTCGGCGTCGGGGTGACGACGTCGTATGGCGTTGGCTATCGAAACGGCGGGGAAGATGTGGCCTCCTGTGCCACCTCCGGAGATGAGTATTCGCATGACGGTGTGTGGGGTTTTTATTGAGGTGTGTGGAGAGAGATTTTGACTGCGCTTAGAGCTGCATACGGTTTTCAGAGTTGAGGTCGTCGGGCAGGGCGTCGCGTTCGTCCTCCTGCTCGGCGCGGGTGTTGGTGCGCCGCGTGGCCGTACGCGACACCGAGAGCATGATGCCGAAGGCTATGCAGGTCACTACTATCGACGTGCCTCCCTTCGAGATGAGCGGTAGCGGCTGACCCGACACGGGGAAGTAGCCCGTGACAATGCCCATGTGGAAGAGTGCCTGGAAAGCTATCATCACGGCCATGCCTATGACAAGCAGCGCCGGATAGGTGCGCGTGCATCGCGAGGCTATGCCCGAGGCGCGCCCGAGCAGCCACAGGTAGAGCAGCAGCACGCCTATGCCTCCTATCATGCCCAGCTCCTCTACCACGATGGCATAGATGTAGTCGGAGAAGGCGAGGGGCAGACGCGAGGCTTCGCGCGAGTTGCCGGGGCCTACGCCATGTATGCCGCCGTGGGCCTGTGCGGCATACGACAGCACTTCCTGGCGGTAGTTGCCCGTGGCGGGGAGTTCCCATTTCGCCACGGAGTCGTTGTCGTGGCGGTCGAGTCGGGCCAGCCATGTGGCAATGCGCGAGCGCGATTGATGCGTGGAGCCGGTCATCTCTACTTGCTCGGCATCGGCGGGGATTTCGGCGCGTTCGGCGCCCTTGATGTCTACGAGGTAGAGCACCGCCAGACCTATCACTCCGAGCACGGCGAAGCCGGCCACGAAGTAGAGCAGGTCGAGCCATTTCACGCCGCCTATCACCATCATCGAGCCGGAGATGGCCACGAGAAGCAGCGTGTTGGTCAGGCCTTGCTCGATGAGCAGCGCACTGAAGAAGATGATTGTGCCGGCCGCCCAAAGCATGCCTTTCTTGGTGATGCCGATGCTCTTCGAATCCTGGTTCTGACCCATGATGAGGGCCACGAGAAGCACGGCCGAAATCTTGACCATCTCGGCCGGGAACACCGTGAAGCCGGGCAGACTCACCGAGCGGCGGGCGCCGTTGATGATGTCGCCGAAAAACATTACGTAAATCATCAGCGCGGCCGAAATCATCGCGAAGTAGATGGTAAACACCTTGAAGCGCGAGTAGTGGATGCGCGAGATATATATCGTGATGCCGGCTCCGGCTCCGAGCAGCACCAGATGGCGCAGAATCGGGCCGAAGACGCCTATCGACGACGCGGCCACCTCGCGCGACGATGCCGAGTAGAGCTCGATAATCGACACGAGGCAGAGCGCCAGATAGATGCCCCAGATGTGTTTGTCGCCCTTGGCCACCGCCTTGGGCACCGAGGAGGTTTGACCGGGGAGTGTGAGGTCGGGTGTCATGTTTCTTCTATACGTTGGAGAGAGTGGATGTAAACGTGTTTGTTGGCGTTATTTCGCGCCGAGGGCTTTGACCGCGTCCTTGAACCGGCGACCGCGGTCTTCGTAGCTCGTGAAGAGGTCGAAGCTCGCGCAGCAGGGCGAGAGAAGCACGGTGTCGCCCGCCTCGGCGAAGCGGCGGCATGCCTCGACGGCCTCGTCGAGCGAGTGGGTGTCGGCCATTCGGGCGATGTGCGGCCCGAAGAAATCCATGAGCTTGGAGTTGTCCTTGCCCATGCACACGATGGCTTTCACCTTTTCCTTCACCAGAGGCAGGATTTCCGAGTAGTCGTTGCCCTTGTCTTTGCCGCCGAGGATGAGCACCACCCCTTTGGGCATTGATTCGAGCGCATACCATGTCGAGTTGACGTTGGTGGCCTTCGAGTCGTTGATGTAGCGCACTCCGTCGAGGGTGCCGCACGGCTCGAGACGGTGTTCCACGCCTTCGAAGTTGCCGAGTGCCTCGCGGATGGTGTCCTTGTTGATGTCGAGGATGCAGGCCGAGAGGGCGGCGGCCATGGAGTTGTAGAGGTTGTGGAGGCCGTTGAGCGAGAGGTCGGCGCGCGGCATGCGCAGCTTCTCGCCGGGGGTCTCTACGTAGAGGGTCGAGTCGTCGTCGCCTCCCACCCACGCTGCCGTGCCTTCCTCGCGGTGTTCGGCGAAGGGATAAAGCTGCGCCTCGGTGGTGATGCGTTCGAGCTGACGGCGTATCACGGGGTCGTCCTGCCAGAAGATGAAGGCGTCCTCGGGGGTGAGGTTTTGGAGTATGCGGAATTTGGCCTTGACGTAGTTTTCCATCTGATGGTCGTAGCGGTCCAGGTGGTCGGGGGTGATGTTGAGCAGCACGGCTATGTTGGCCTTGAAGTCATACATGTTGTCGAGCTGGAACGACGAGAGTTCGATGACGTAGACGTCGAAGTTGCAGCGGGCCACCTGAAGGGCCAGGCTGCGGCCGACGTTGCCTGCGAGCCCTACGTTGACTCCCGCGGCGCGGAGTATGTGATAGGTGAGCAGCGTGGTCGTGGTCTTGCCGTTCGAGCCGGTGATACACACCATTTTCGCATCGGTGTAGCGTCCCGCCAGCTCGATTTCGCTGATTACGGGGATGCCTTTCTCGCGGATGGCCTTGACGGCGGGAGCGTCGAGCGGAATGCCGGGGCTCTTCACCACCTCGTCGGCGCCCAGAAGGATTTCCATCGTGTGGCTCCCCTCCTCGAAGGGGATTGCTTCCTCCTCGAGGATGCCGCGGTAGTGGTCGGAGAGGCGGCCTGCGTCTGAGAGAAACACGTTGAAGCCTTTCTCCTTGCCTAAGATTGCTGCGCCGACGCCGCTTTCGCCGCCGCCGAGTATAACGAGTGTCTTTTTTGACATAGTTATCGGATTTTCAGGGTTATGAATGTCAGGATGGCCAGGAAGATGCCGATAATCCAGAATCGGGTGACAATCTTGGCCTCGTGCATGGCGCGGACGGGACGGTTGAACACCACCGCCGCTCCCGGCACCGCCTCACGCTGGTAGTGATGATGGAGGGGGGTCATCTTGAAGATGCGACGCCCTTCGCCATACTTGCGCTTGGTGTATTTGAAATAGCTCACCTGCATCATCACCGAGATATCTTCCACGAAGAAGATGGCGCAGAGCAGGGGAATGAGAAGCTCTTTGTGGATGAGGATGGCGTAGACTGCGATAATGCCGCCGATGGTGAGCGACCCCGTGTCGCCCATGAATACCTGGGCCGGGAAGGCGTTATACCACAGAAAACCTATCAGCGCGCCGATGAAGGCGGCCATGAACACCACCAGCTCCGACGAGCCGGGGATATACATGATGTCGAGATACGTCGAATAGATGACGTTGCCCCCGAGGTAGGCCATGATGGCGAGCGCCACGCAGATGATGGCCGACGTGCCGGCGCAGAGGCCGTCGATGCCGTCGGTGAGATTGGCGCCGTTGCTCGTGGCGGCCACCACGAAAATCACCACTAAGATGAAGACTATCCACCCCGCGGTCTGGGCATACTCTCCGGCCCACGAGGTCAGCGAGGCATAGTCGAAGTTGTGGTTTTTGACGAAGGGGATGGTGGTCTGTGTGGATTTCACGTCGGGCTGTTCGAAGTCAACGGTCTCGATGGCGAGGTCGTTTGACGCGCCTCCTTCGAGGGTCACCTCGACGTTGCGCGTCACGGTGGTCACCTGGCGCTGCGTAATCTGCGGGCTAAGCCAGCAGGTCAGTCCGACGATGAGCCCGAGCCCCACCTGACCGATGATTTTGAATTTGCCTTTCATGCCCTCCTTGTCGTGGTGCTTGAACTTGAGATAGTCGTCGAGGAAGCCGAGCACTCCGAGCCAGATGGTCGAGATGAGCATCAGAATCATGTAGATGTTGGCGAGGTTGCCGATGAGCAGACACGGTATCACTAGCGAGATGATGATGATGATGCCGCCCATCGTGGGGGTGCCGGTCTTGGCGGTCTGCCCGTCGAGTCCGAGGTCGCGTATCACCTCGCCCACCTGCATCTTCTGAAGGCGGTCGATGATGCGCCGCCCCGCCACGAGGGCTATGAAGAGCGAGAGCAACAGCGCCACCACCGAGCGAAACGTGATGTAGGTCATCAGTCGCGCGCCGGGAAAGGAGCTGTCTTGCAGTATGTCAAACAGTGCGTAGAGCATTTCGGTGTCGGGGGCTAACGTTATTTTGATTCTGCGGCTATGACGGCGAGGATTTCCTCACGGTCGTCGAAATGATGTTTCACACCCTGAATTTCCTGATAGTCTTCATGGCCTTTGCCGGCGATGAGGATTACCGAGCCGGGGGTGGCGACGGCGGCGGCGGTGCGGATGGCCTGACGGCGGTCGGTGATGTGGAGGGTGCGCGTCTTGGCTTCGTCGTCGAGTCCCTCCTCCATGTCGGCGAGGATGGCTTCGGGGTCTTCGGTGCGGGGGTTGTCTGAGGTGAGGATGAGTCGCTCCGAGCGGGCGGCGGCTTCGCGCGCCATGATGGGGCGTTTGCCTTTGTCGCGGTCGCCTCCGGCTCCCACGACGGTGATGATGGTGCCTTCGCGGCCTATCACGTCGCGGATGGCGGCAAGCACATTGACCACGGCGTCGGGCGTGTGGGCGTAGTCTACGATGGCCGTGTAGCCCTTGGGCGAATGGAACGCCTGGAAGCGACCGGCCACGGGGATGAGGGCCGACATGGCGCGCAGCACGTCGGGCAGCGCCCACCCGAGCTGTATCGAGGTGCCGAAGACGGCCGTCAGATTGTAGGCGTTGAAGCGGCCTGTGAACATGGTCTCTATCTCATGGCCGTTGAGGCTGAGGAGCGTGCCGTCGAGGCGCTGCTCCACGATGCGCCCGCGATAGTCGGCCTCGGCGCGGAGCGAGTAGGTCAGGGGTCGGGCGGCGGTGTTCTGGAGCATGACGGTCCCGGCCTTGTCGTCGGCGTTGGTCAGCGCGAAGGCCGACGAGGGGAGCATGTCGAAAAACGACTTTTTGGCTTTCAGATAGGCCTCGACGGTCTTGTGATAGTCGAGGTGGTCGCGGGTCAGGTTGGTAAACACGCCTCCGGCAAATGTCAGCCCGGCTATGCGGTGCTGATGGGCGGCGTGCGAGCTCACTTCCATCGCGGCGTAGCGGCATCCGGCCTCTACCATGCGCGCCAGCAGGGCGTTGATAGTCAGGGGGTCGGGCGTGGTGTGCTCGGTCGGGATTGCTTCGGTGTCGACGTAGTTGCAGACGGTCGAGAGCAGTCCGGCTTTGTAGCCGAGCAGACGGGCCATTTCGTAGATGAGTGTGGCCGTCGTGGTCTTGCCGTTGGTGCCTGTCACTCCGATGAGACGCAGGCGGCGCGAGGGATTGTTATACCATTCCGAGGCGAGATGTCCCAGTGCCACGGCCGACGAGGGCACGGTGACGTATGTGACCCCCTCGCGGAGTGTCGCCGGAAGGGTTTCGCAGACTATGGCGGTCGCCCCGGCCTCTTCGGCGCGGGAAATGTATTTGTGGCCGTCGACGTTGACGCCGGGCACTGCCACGAAGAGCCCTCCCGCCTCTACTTGGCGCGAGTCGGCCGTAATCGAGCTGACCCGCTTGTCGGCGCGCCCGTGGATGGCTGTGGTTTCGATTGATGCGAGAAGTGTGCTGAGCGACTTCATATATTATATGTAGTGGTCTTTAAATATTGTGTGTCTATCGTGAGAGATGCAGATGCACCTTGGTGCCTTTCGTTGCCACTGTCCCCGCCGACGGTGTCTGCGAGGCCACGTAGCCTGTCCCTGAGAAGCTGACGTCGAAGCCGTGGCTTTCGAGTGTCGCGATGGCTTCGCGGATGTTGAGCCGTCTCACGTCGGGGATGCCTTTGCCTTTCGTGGCGGCCGGGGCTTTCATGCGTTTCGACGAGGGGAGCGCGAAGGGGGTGCGGGTGTGGAGCGTCGGGTCGCCGCTGAGCTGGGCGAAGAAGGTGGGGGCTTCGGTCGACGGCGTGGGCGTGTGATATTCGCTCTTGTTGCCGAGCAGTCCGCGCGAGTAGAGCTTGAGCGCCACGTTGCGGAGCACCTGTCCCGACGTCGTGGCAGCCCCGAAAAAGTTTTTCGTCGGATGGCACGTCAGCACCATGCACGAGAACCGCGGCTCCTCGGCGGGGAAGAACCCGCAGAAGGCCAGACGCTTCTTGGCGGTGTTATACTGTCCGTTTTCTATCATGTAGCAGGTGCCCGTCTTGCCGGCTATGCGCACGCGGTCGTTGCGCAGGAAACGCCCCGTGCCATGCTCGCCCCACACCACGTTGGTGAGCATCGAGCGCATCGTCTCGGCTGTCTTGGGCGAGCAGGCGCGCCCCGAGCCCATGTAGGTCACCGGAAGCACGGAGTCGCCCGTGGCCGAAAGGATTTTCTGCACCAGACGCGGGCGCACGAATTCGCCGTTGTTGGCTATGGCGTTGTAGAGAGCCAGGGTGTAGATGGGCGGGATTTCCGTGGCATAGCCGTAGCACTGGCGCGAAAGGGCTATGCGCCCTCCGCGGTCGGAGGCCACCGAGTCGATGCGGGGCGGACGCTCGCCGGCTATGCCCGTGTGCATCGGTTCGAGGAAGCCTGTCTGCTTGATGCGCGAGTAGAACGCGCCGGGATGGTCGTTATACTTTCGGGTGATGATGCGCGCCATACCGATGTTTGACGATTGCTCGATTACCTCGCCTACCCTCACGCCGGCGTTCCAGTGTGAGTCGGTGATGGGGCGCCCTCCGGCGTAGGCCCAGCCGTTGCCTGTCTCGAGCATTTCGTCGAGGTCGGTGACGATGCCGTCTTCTACGGCTATCATCATCGAGAGGGTCTTGATGACCGACCCGGGCTCATAGCCTGTCACGGCGCGGTTGAGCGCCTCGATGTAGCCGGCTCCGTAGGGATTGCGCTCCAGATTCGAGATGGCTTTGATGTCGCCCGTCTTCACGTCCATGAGGATGGCCAGACCCCAGTCGGCTCCGCACGAGTCGAGCACGTTGTTGAGCTCGCTCTCCACGATGTCCTGCATGGCTATGTCGATGGTGGTGACGATGTCGCCGCCGGGGATGGCGGGGGTGTCGGTCCAGTCTACAATCTTCTTGGTCAGGTTGACGCGCTTCGTGTAGCCCACCTTGCCGTAGAGTATCGAGTCGAGCGCACATTCAAGCCCCGAAATGCCGTGGACACCCACAAACTTCTCGCTCTCGCCGACGCGCCCTATCGAGCGGCGCGCCATGTCGCCGTAGGGATTGAAGCGGCGCATGTATTTCTCGAAGTGCAGACCGGTGCGGTTGCGTGCTTTGCGCAGGAAGGGGAACGTGCGCATCAGCTCCATGTCGGAGTGTGAGAGTCCCTGGGCTATGAGGTAGGCGCGCGGACGTTTGTTGACGGGCTTCTGGAGCGGGGCGAGAAGATATTTCTCCCACCCGGCCGCATCGCGCTGCGGGAAGTTGGCGGCCATCATGGCCGAAAGCTCCTTGATGTGGGCTTTGAGCGAGTCGGGGCGGAAGCCCTCGGCGCGATAGTCCATGCGCGCCGTGTAGAAGTTGAGATTGGTCGAGAGCACCTGCCCGTCGGCGGCGAGGATGTTGCCGCGCTGCGGGATGATTTCGGTCACGGTGGCCATCTCTTCCGAAAAACGCGCGTTCCATTTGTCGGCATCTACAATGCAGTTGTTGCCGAGCTGATTGACGATGCGCACCGACAGATAGAGTATGGCCACGATGATTAGAGCGTAGCGCAGAAGTACATTCGTTCGGTTATCGTTTATCTTTGGTGCCAAGGCGTTGGGGTTGTTGCTGGTTGAGAGGATGAGTTGAGAGGGGTGTGGTTTTGAGGAGTGGTAGCGGTTGTTTTGAGTGGGCTACTTCTTGATTTTGTAGGGCGGCTGCGGCTGCACGTGGAGGTTGAGCCCAAGCGAGTCTACGAGGTGTTGCATCGACGTCTCGCGTATGCGCCCCATGAAGCGCGAACGCTCGCGGTCTTTTTCGTTGGTCACCACTTCGAGGCGTTTCTCGAGAGCCGCGATTTTCTCCATGTTGGTCTGACAGGTGTATTTCGTGGTGATGTAGATGAGCACCACCATCGTGCATATCACCACCGGCAGCCAGTGGCGGGCAAAGAAGTCGCTCGAAATCACCTGACCCATGAAGATGCTCTTCAATATCGAGGGTCGCGACTGCGGTTTGGCTGGTTTGCGTGCCATATCGTGAGGTGAGAGGGTTTTCCGGTTGAGGTTAGAGTTTTACGGCCACACGCAGTTTTGCGCTGCGCGAGCGGGGATTGCGTTCTATTTCGTCATCGCCGGGCACGATGGGTTTCGAGCCTAAGGGCTTGAGGGGAGCTTCTACACGGCCGAAGAAATCTTTCTCGACGCGCCCTTCGAAATTGCCGGTCTTGAAGAAGTTCTTCACCAGACGGTCTTCGAGGCTGTGATAGGTGATGACGGCCAGACGTCCGCCCGGACGGAGCACCTTGAGCGCGCCCTGAAGCATTTCGCGCAGCGCGCCCATCTCGTCGTTCACCTCGATGCGCAGGGCCTGAAACAGCTGCGCCATCTCTTTCTTCTCCTTGCGGGGGTCGATGAACGGCGCACACACCTCGAGGAAGTCGGCCACGCGCTCAAACTTGCGTCCACCTTCGCGGGCTTTTACGATTGCGTCGGCCAGACGACCCGCTTTGGCAAACTCGCCGTAGAGGCGGAACATCGAGCCGAGCGCCTCGGCGTCGAGCGTGTTGAGCAGCATCGCGGCCGTGCGGCCTCCGGCGCGGTTCATGCGCATGTCGAGCGGTGCCTCGGCGGCGCGAAACGAAAAACCACGCTCGGCATCGTCGAAGTGGTGAAACGACACCCCCAGGTCGGCCAATACGCCGTCTACACCCTCCACGTCGTAATAGCGCAGGAAGTTGACGATGTAACGGAAATTGCTCAGGATGAGGGTGAAGCGAGGGTCGGATGCCGCGCGCTCTATCGCATCGCGGTCCTGGTCGAAGCTGTAGAGATGACCCCCCTCCTCAGCCGACAGACGCTCCATGATGGCGCGCGAATGGCCGCCGCCACCATAGGTGACGTCGACGTAAGTGCCCCCGGGACGGATGTCGAGCGCGTCGAGACATTCGGGGAGCAGGGCCGGGATATGATAGACTTCTTCCAAGGTTGAATTGAGACTTTTTTGTAGAGATTGACGTAGTGCGCCGAAAAACGCGCGCGTGCGTGATGAAACACTGCAAAGTTACAAAAAAATTTGCAAATTCAAACTACAAAACGACAGGAAAAACTATTAAAGTTATTAACATTTCCACTCTCGCATGGAAATTAATCACTTGCGAGTTTTCATTTGAGAATTTTTCACACCTCCCCAGCCCCTCCGCGCCCCCTCCCCACGGCCTCTGGGCCTCCTCTCTCGCGCCCTCCTTCGGCTCTTCGCGTCCCCGGCCTCGCGCCTTCTCGCCTCTGCCTCTCCTCCGCCCTTTCCCCCTCGGCTCCGTGCCTCCCCGCCTTCCTTCGGCCTCGTGCCTCCTCTCTCTCCCTCCCCG
>JAIDCC010000096.1 GCA_029056055.1 Duncaniella sp. | reverse complement strand
ACATTTCCTCTTGTCTGTTTGTCTTGGATATGTGTCTACGAGACAGGTGTTTGGATAGGTGGATTTGGGATAATCGCAGTGGTTTAGGGGAGAGTTGTTGTATTTTTGCAGTGCGGTTGGGAGTGATGTTTGTTGAGATATGGAGGAGATATAAACGGGCGAGGGGAGTATAAGTAAATGATGTAATCGTTAAATATGAGAAGACTCAATTAGAATATCAATTTAACGAATGAAGAGTGGAAGGGGGAAAATAATTGTCGCGGAAGTGTGAAGTTAATGTTCACAGAGGGGGGTAAATGAGGTTTTGGGATTAATGGTTAACTTTGCAAATACTTCCGAAATGGTGGGAGTGTACTGAAAATAAAATTATAAATATCCAATCAATTATCAATATGGGTTTGTTAGACGGCTTAAAGTCAGAAAATCCGGAAAAGGAGTTTGGAGCACATCTTGTGCAGTTGGTCGAGATGGCTCTTGCCGACAAAATTCTTACGTCTTCTGAGAAGAGTATGCTTCTTGGCGTGGCAAAGCAACGAGGAGTCGACATCAAAAAGTTTGAGAAGTGGGTAAAGACCTTGATGTCTGAGCGCGGGGTCAAAGAGCTTCAGGATGGAAATATCCCTCTCAAGAAGTACAGTGAGGCTACTAAGATGACGGCCGAGCTCAAATCTTTGATTGATATGGCGCTTGCAGACGGTTATCTTTCGGACGAGGAACGCGCAATGATTCTCAAAGAGGCATCGAAACTGGGCTTGAATATGCAGGCTTTCGAGGCAGGTCTGAATGCAATCTTCATGACCGGAAATGTCAAGAAGGTGATAGACGCAAAGTATCCCACCGAGATTGTGAGACGCCTCGTAGACACGGAGGACCTTCCGGACGGAAAGGTGGCTGATATCTATGAGGAAATCATGGTGGCTTATCGTCCGAATACCAACAGAGGAAAAGAGGGTCAGATTCTGAAGACTACAACAAAGAAGAATTTGCGTGTGGTACGCGAGAAGGATACTGTCGCGGGAGTAGTAGACTTTCTTTGCAGTGTCGATTTTACTATCGTCATTTCAGCTTTGACCGTCGTTCAGGTTTTCAGTCCGGCAGTCGGAGGAATGGCCATCTCGCTGGTGACAACTCTTAAGAAAAGTGTCGACTCCTATAAGGCGTCAGGCAACAAGAATAATCCTGCGCAATTCTTTGCTGCAATCGGCAAGGAGTTGCCTATCGAGAAGTGTCTGGAAACGCTGCCCGGCGTGAAAAGTTATCTCGGTGGTCATGGCGACAAGATTGTAAACTGCCTTGTCATGGCTCAGAAGATGATAAAGTAATTTGAGTCTGAGTTTTCGCAGACTAAAGTAAATTTAGAGCGGAGGTGTGAGCAGGGGAGAAAGCCCTCTTGCACCTCCGAAACTTTTTTAAAAGGGGAGGGATTTGAGCAGGGACGACCTTATTGGGGGTCGACGTCGTAGAGGATTTGGGTGGAGGGGAGGAGGCGGGCGTTGGTGAGTTCGATGCGGAGGTCGCGCAGGAGGCTTTTGACTTTGGTCATTGATGCGGTGGGCTCAATTTTGAGCATGATGCGACGGAGGTGCCATGTGTTGACGCGGGAGACGGCGGGTGTGTCGGGGCCGCTGACGCGTGAGCCGAGGAGGGCGCGAAGGCGCTGGGCATAGATGGCTGCTGAGGAGGCTACGGCCTGAGGGTCTTTGCTGCGGAGGGTGATGAAGACGATGCGTGAGAAGGGGGGATAGGCGAAGCGGCGGCGTTCTTCGATTTCGGCGTTGTAGAATCCGAGGTAGTCGTGGGCGAGAACGAAGGGGAAGACAGGGTGCTCGGGACTCCAGGTCTGTATGGCTACTTTGCCGCGTGAGTCTTTTCGGCCGGCGCGTCCGGAGACTTGTTCGAGCATACAGAAGGCGCGTTCGGCGGCGCGGAAGTCGGGCTGGTTGATGATGGTGTCGGCGTTGGCGACGGCGACTGTGCCGACGCCTTCGAAGTCGAGTCCCTTCGTGACCATCTGCGTGCCGACGAGGATTTGGGTGCGTTTGCGAGAGAATTCCTCGATGATGTTTTCGTAGCCGGATTTGTTGCGGGTGGTGTCGAGGTCCATGCGCGAGATGCTCACTCCGGGGAAAGCAGAGTCGATTTCTTCTTCGAGACGTTCGGTGCCGTAGCCGAGGACTTCGATTGCGGGTTCCTTGCAGGCAGGGCACACGGCAGGGACGTTGTAGGGGGTGCCGCAGTAGTGGCAAATGAGTCGGTCGGCGAGGCGATGATAGGTGAGGGAGACGTCGCACTTGTCGCATTTGGGAACGTAGCCGCATTGGCTGCAACGCGCTACGGGAGCGTAGCCGCGACGATTTAGGAAGATGATGGCCTGACGGTCGGCTGTGAGAGTGTCGGTGATGAGTTGCTTGGTTTCGGCGGCAAAAATGCCTTCAACCTGTCCGCGTTTGCGAGCTTCGACCATATTGACGAGCTGCACGTCGGGGAGGGGGATGTCGGAGAAACGAGTGGTGAGGCTCACGAGGCCGAAACGTCCGGATAGAGCTTTGTAGTAGGTGTCGACAGCGGGCGTGGCTGAGCCGAGGAGGGTCTTGGCCCCGTGCATCGAAGCGAGCACCATGGCCGCATCGCGTGCGTTGTAACGAGGAGAGGGGTCGAACTGCTTGAAGGCAGATTCGTGTTCCTCGTCGACGATGACAAGGCCGAGTCGGGCGAAGGGAAGGAAGATGGAAGAGCGGGCGCCGATGACCACGACGGGGTCGTTGGAATGAAGCAGACGGTTCCAGATTTCGACACGTTCGTTGTCGGTGTAGCGCGAGTGGTAGATGACGACACGGGCCCCGAACACCTTCTGCAGACGTTGGGTGAGCTGAGTGGTGAGGGCGATTTCGGGCACGAGGTAGAGCACCTGGAGCCCTTGGGAGAGTATGGCGTCGATGAGCCGGATGTAGATTTCGGTTTTTCCGCTTGACGTGACACCATGGAGGAGGGTAATGTCTTTCTCCTTCCACGACTGCTCGATTTCGGCGAGCGCCTTCTGCTGAGGATGACTGAGCGAGGGGAGGGGGCCGCCAACGGGGCCATCGTAGTGAAAGCGGTCGATGGTTTTCTTGTAGACTTCGACGAGGCCTTTCTTGGCGAGGGAAGAGAGAACGGAAGTGGTGACACCCGTGCGTTCGATAAGTTCGGCGCGTGTCACTTCACGGAGCCGGGGCTGCGCCTGCCGCATGAAGCCGGAGAGTTCGACCATAGCAAGAAGTGCTTTTTCCTGCATGGAGCCGCGGCGCACAGAGTCGAAAGCAATGTGAAGGGCTTCGCTGTCGCCTTTGGGGGAGGTGAGGCGAACGTAGGTATCGGTGCGAGGATGATAGCGTTCGACGAGGTTTTCGGAAATTCGCACGGCCCCTTTGGCGAGGAGGCGATTGGTGACGGCACCGACAGTGGCCACCCCGGTTTTCTTGGCGAGGAGGTCGAGCGAAGTCTTCTTTTCGCCGTTAAGAATCAGCGTCTCCATGACGCGGCGTTCGGTGTCGGAGAGAGGCGCGTCGGGAGATTCCTCGAAATCGGAAACCGCTGTGACAAATGTCTCGCTTTCAACCTTCAATCCGGCGGGAATGGCGGCGCGGAACACTTCGCCGGGGGTAGAGATGTAATAATCGGCGAGCCAATCCCAAAATTTGAGCTGCGGGTGTCGCACCACGGGGCCACCTTCGACAACCTCGACAATAGGTTTTACATCGAACCCCTCGGGCGCAATGGGGGTGAGACCCGTGACGATGCCGGTGTAAAGCTTCTTGGCTCCAAACGGCACGATGACCCTGACGCCGACTTTGACATCGGCGCGAAGGTCATCGGGAATGGCGTAGGTGAAACTACCGGCTATGGGCACCGGCACCAGAACAGTGGCAAACACCTCGCAGAAATTACTTTTGGCAAACGGGGATTTTGCTGATGCGAGCTGCATGGCGGCCACCTTCGAAGGGCGTTTCGAGGAAAACGTCAACTATGGCCGTGGCCTTGACATCGTCGACGAAGCGCGCGGGCACAACGAGGATATTAGCATCGTTGTGCTGACGGGCCAGACGAGCCAGCTCGACGTCCCAGCATATGGCAGCACGGATGCCCTGATGCTTATTGAGCGTCATAGCGATGCCATTGCCCGAGCCGCAGAGAGCGATGCCGGGATAGCACTCGCCCTTTTCGACAGCTTCGGCGCAGGGGTGTGCAAAATCGGCGTAGTCGCAAGAGTCGGCCGAAAAGGTGCCGAAGTCTTTGTATTCGTAGCCCATGGCTTCGAGATAGCCTTGCAGGAGGCATTTCATGGCAAAGCCGGCATGGTCGGAGCACATGCCAATCACTTTCTTATCCATTAGTAAGTAAGTTCTAAAAATAAAACGATATGTGATGAAAAATTCTTGAACAATAAAACTCGTTCTTTTTGGATGCTTTGAGCCTTTCGTTCAGGCGCATAGCTCGCTATGCTTCTTCACTCAAATCTCAAATCATCTCAAAAATAACTTCGTCTTATTTGTTCATTTATTTTTCTCACTTACTTAATTGAAAGATTACTCAGATTAATAGAATTCGGGGATTGAACCGTCGACAGAAGGGTCGTCGTCGGAATCATCGGAGCCAAGCACTTCGTAGCGCACATGGTTGAGCGGGCGCAGGAGGTTGACAAGTTTCTGGCTCCAATAAGATTTGAAATCATCGGCCACGGCAATGAGCGCCAGATTGGTCAATTCGGCGGGGGAATCCTTGACGGCGGCGATGAAATTGTAGAGCACCTGAAAGATGTCGCAGACCCCCTCGGAGATGCTTGCGCTGACGGGTGTGTCGGAATACTTCATGTCTTCCTCGAACGTCTCGAGAAAAACGTCGTCGGGGCCGAGGAGATTTTCGATGGCAAGCCGTGCCGACTCGTAATAGTCTTCGTCGAGATAAGAGTCGATGAACGCGTCCTCGGGAGAGAGCGGCCGCTCGGGATTGAGGTCGGTGGCAGCGATGTAGATGCGGGGGAGAAGGCGCAACATGGTCTCGACGAAAGCGCGAGGTTCGGATTGCGCGGCATTTTCTACCGCATAGCAATATTCGTTGCAGAGGGCGATGAAGGCGAGAGAATTATTTGACAGAGCCTGCTCCATAGAGATTGTTTTCTTTAATGTAGTCGTAGACACCTGCGGGGAGGAAATAAGTCATGTTTTTTCCGCGCGCGAGAGCCTTGCGAATGAAAGTAGACGAAACGTCGGCCGTGGGTGCCTTGATGACATCGGCACCGTCGGTGTAGACCTGACCGATGGGATAGCCGGGGCGAGGATAGATGAGCACGCCCCATTTTTCGAGGATTTCCTCGTGGTCTTTCCACTGGTCGAACACCTTCCAGTTGTCGGCGCCGATGATGAGTTTGAACTCGTGGCGCGGATAGCGTTTGGCAAGGTAGCGGAGGGTGTTGATGGTGAACGACGGACGGGGCATAGAAAGCTCGATGTCGTTGACCTTGATGCCGGGGAAATTACCGATGGCGATGTCGAGCATCTTGAGGCGCGTGATGTCGGGGATGAGTTCGTCGGAACTCACCTTGAGAGGATTGAGAGGCGAAAGCATGAGCCACACTTCGTCGAAGCCGCCGAATTGTTTGACAAACGACGCCAGCATGAGATGGCCTATGTGAACGGGGTTGTAAGACCCACCGAGAATACCTATTTTCATTCGACAAAGATTTTTAGAGGCTGCGTGGACACCGGGGGCGTCACTTGCTGATGAAACTTAGAATTGCGTCGTGGGCGCGGACTACGGCCGGCTCGAGAATGTCGTTGATGATGACGCAGTCGAAGAGCGGGGCGAAACCGAGTTCATACTCGGCCTTGGCAAGACGCTGCTCGATGGCCTCGGCCGAATCTGTGGCGCGTCCTTCGAGTCGGCGGCGGAGCTCGTCGACGCCCGGCGGCTGGATGAAAAGACTCAGCGCGCGGTCGCCATACATGCGCTTGACGTTGACACCACCCTTGACGTCGATGTCGAGAATGACGTTGTGACCCTCGGCGGTGATGCGTTCCACCTCGCTGCGGAGAGTGCCGTAGAAACGGCCGGGATAGACCTCCTCGTATTCAACGAACCGGTCGGCGGCGATGGCCTCCTCGAACTGCTCGGTAGAGAGGAAGTAATAGTCTTTGCCGTCGAGCTCGGCACCGCGGGGAGGGCGGTTGGTGGCCGAAATGCTAAACTGCATGTCGAGGTCGCCCCCTTCGATGAGTCGGCCGACGATGGTAGACTTTCCGCTGCCCGAGGGGGCGGAGACGATGATGATTTTGCCTTGTTTCATAACAACTTCGGAGGGGATATCAAAGGACGTTGAGCACCTGCTCCTTGATTTGTTCGAGTTCGTCTTTCATTCTCACGACGAGGTGTTGCATCTCGGAATGGTTGCTCTTCGAACCGAGGGTGTTGATTTCGCGCCCCATCTCCTGAGCGATGAACCCGAGCTTCTTTCCTTGGCCTAATTCGTCGGCCATAGTGTCGGCAAAATAGGCAATGTGCTGGGCGAGACGCTGCTTTTCCTCGTTGATATCGAGCTTCTCAATGTAGAAGAACATTTCCTGCTCAAGACGGGTGCGGTCGAAATCGACGCCCTGCATCTTGGCCAGACCCTCGTCCATGCGGGCACGTATGCGCGCCACACGCTCGCCTTCGTGAAGTGGCACTTCGCCGAGGAGGGAGGAAATGTGTTGCAGACGCTGCGAGAAAAACAATTCGAGCTTCTCGCCTTCAGCGCGGCGGTGGGCCATGAGGGCGTCGAGGGCAGCGTCGAGAGTAGAGAAAATAGCCTTGAGGTCGTCGTCGGAAATTTCGGCGGAGGTTTCGGTGTGCATCACGTCGGGGAAACGGAGGAGCACCTGATACCAATCGGCGGGAGCGGGGAGACCCACTGCGGCCGCAGCCTCTTCGATTTGCCGTTTGTAGGCCGCGAGCATAGGAATGTTGAGCGACGTCGACGCAGCGGCATCGCGGCCGATAGGCTCGATGGAAAGCGTGAGGTCGATTTTGCCGCGCAGCAGTCGGGAAGCCACGCGGTTGCGCAGCTCAAGCTCAACCTCGCGCAGTTGCGAGGGCACGCGCGCGGCCATATCAATCTGCTTGCTGTTGAGCGATTTGATTTCTATAGTGATTTTCTTGTCGGAAAGTTCCGTCACAGCCTTTCCGAAACCGGTCATTGAGTAAAGCATATTTACTTTAAGTAAATCTTGAAAATTAGTTTATAGCAAATCTGAGTCTGCTGCGACGCATTTCCGACTTGCTCCTCAGTACGCCTTCGTCGTAAGTCGAAACCTCATTCACATCAAACCTAATCTTTGATATAAACTAATTTTCAAGACTTACTTGGAGGAGATGTTTCCAAACGCAAAGTTAATAAAAAAAATCTGTTGTGTCAACACCCGCCACGTGAGAAAGGAAAAAAATGAGTAACTTTGCAGAGTGATTAAACGCTAATTCCTACGAAGCGGCCGGAGAAATCGCGGCGCTCAAGTCTAATCAGGACGCAATATGACACACAACGCAGCAAAAGTCAGGGGCCGGTTTGCGCCGTCGCCCACAGGACGGATGCATTTCGGCAATATCGCCACGGCAGTGGCAACATGGCTCTCGGTGAAAAGCCGGGGAGGGGAGTGGATACTCCGCATCGAAGACCTCGACCCGCAGCGCTCGAAGCGCCGGTGGATGGAGCAGATTGAAGACGACCTGGTATGGCTCGGACTCCGTTGGGATGCGGGCGGCCTGGCCGCCCCCGCCTACAGTCAGAGCAACCGGGGCGGTCACTACGAGGAGGCACTCGCGAGACTGAAAGCCACGGGGATGACCTATGCGTGCACATGCACGCGAGCCGACATCATGGCCACGCAGGCACCCCACCAGAGCGACGGGCGCGTAATCTACGGCGGACGTTGCCGACCCGCCTCGATGCCCTGTTTCGGCGAAGAACCCCCGACGCCACACGCGACACGCCTCTACGTGTCCGACGGAGAAATCGTGGTGGTCGACGGCGTGTTCGGGCGCACGGTGACAAACCTCGCCCGCGAGTGCGGCGACTTCATCCTGCGCCGAGCCGACGGAGCGTGGGCCTATCAACTGGCGGTGGTGGTAGACGATGCGCTGATGGGGGTAACCGAGGTGATGCGCGGGTCAGACCTTCTGCTGTCGGCGGCTCAGCAGACCTACCTCTACCGGCTCCTGGGCTACGACGTGCCCGAATTTGTCCACCTGCCGCTGATGTGTAACCCAGAAGGACGAAGGCTTTCGAAACGCGACAGCGCTATGAGTATGGAGGCCATGCGAAGCGCCTTGACCCCTGAGGAGCTGCTCGGAAGAGTAGGGGCTGCGCTGGGTCTCACCGCGACTGACGAACCGGTGACGCTTGAGCGACTTCTCGAACTCTACGAGCGGGGAAACATAAAAAAACAACAGACGGTGAACATTGACGAAGAGTTGCGCGTTATCAATGCGTAACACAACTACAACTTTTCCATTACAACTATTTATTCACCCGTATTATTTCCCCACGAAATTATGAAAAAGTTCCTCGTTGCCCTCGTGGCTATGTTTGCCGTCGCATTCGGCGCAAGCGCACAGCAGATACAGTTAGGTTATGGCGGTTTCACGCAGATGGACAACTCCGACATGCATGACGGAGGCAGCATCAACAACGCCTGGGGCGCCCTGACAGCCGGCGTCAACTTCGACGTAATGCCCAAACTGAAACTCGGTGTCAGCTATACCTTCTCGTCGGCCTCGTTCAAACACTCCGACGAAAACGCCTACTACCACGTGCTGATGGCCAACGCCTTCTATCGTTATTACAGCAACTCAATCGTGCGTCTCTACGGCCACCTCGGCATCGGCGCCGACATCACCCATCTTTCGGATGACCGCGGCACCAAGGGATACTTTGCATTCCAGATTTCGCCCCTCGGCGCAGAAGTAGGACTTTCTCCCAAGACCGCCATCTTTGCCGAACTCGGCTATGGCGCACAGGGTCTGCTTCAGGCCGGTGTCCGCTTCAATCTCTAAAGCCGACAAAAGCTCTCTCAAAAACGCCCCAAAAGTATAGAACAATATGACACGGGAGCCGGCCCCCAAAGCGAGGGTGCGGCTCTCCGTTGCTTTATAAAAATTCAACTTTCCAAATCTCTCCCAACATGTCAGACATCATTTCAAGCGAAGAGCGCAAAGAGCTCCCCGACAGCGCGTTCGGACTGCCCGAACGTCGCGAGTATCCGCTCATCGACGCCGCCCACGTGCGTGCCGCCGAAGCCTATTTCCGTTATTGCCCCGAAGAATTGCGCCCCAAACTCGCGCGTGCCATCCTCGACAAAGCCCGCGAGTTTGGCGTAGACGTCGAAAGTCCTACAATCCTGCAATACGCCACTGAATAGCTTCGACATTAAGAGCTGCCCTCACATCGGGCTAAAACACAAATCAGCCGGAACCACAGAAATGTGAGTTCCGGCTGACTACGTTTCAAGTCAGAGCGTCAGGCGCCCGGTCGGTCAGAAGGGGAAGTTGAGACCGAAGTTGAGATTCATGTTTGAGTTGAGGGGCACATACTGCTTGGCGAGCTTGCCGGGGATGCAGTCTGAGGCCAGGAAGAGATTGAAGCCGGGGCACTTGAAGTCGAGAATCCAGCCGAACGAAGCGCCGAAAGTGCCTACGCCGAGGTTGATGCCTGCCGAGACAAATTTGACGGGGCGGACATTGGCCGAAAGGCGGAAGTCGGTCCATGAGAAATCGCCGTTGATGCGGGTGGTGTTCATAAGACCGAAGTGGAGCTTACGGTAGAGGGGGAAGGTGTACTTCGCGCCGAGGGTCATCGTAGCGCCGATGCCTGTGGTGCGCCCTCCGGTGTTGCCAACGTCCTCAAGTTCGTAGAGGTTGGCGAGACGGTCGCGGAAGTCGTCGAAGCTGGTAGAATTGTCGACGTTGAACGAGAAGCTGTTTGTCTCAACCTCGCGCAGACCGTTGGTCGAAGCCACCTGGCTTTCGCTCCATGAAATGAAACCGAGGTCGGTGACGGCAGCCGAAAACTCCCAGTCCTGATTGAGGGTGTAGACAGCACCGAGGTCGAAGGCCACGCCGAAGCCGTTGGGGGCTGAGAAGTCGCCGTCGAGACCGTCCACGTAGTAGCGGTCGGTGTTGTGGTCATAGCTCTGTTCCCAGTGCATGCCCTTGATGTTGGAGGTGATTTCGGCATCCACCTGACCGATGTAGTTGTCTTCGTAGAGGTGGAGGTTGGCGGTGTTGACGTGGGCGTCAAAAGCAGCCAGACCGACGAGGAACTTGACCGTGGCACCTACGCGGAGCTTGCGGGTGATTTCCTGCGAGTGGTTGATGGCGAGTTCGGCCCAGCCGCGCGCGTTGGCACCGAGGTTAGAAAAGTCGTAGGAGTCGTTTGTCAGACCATCCTTGGCCATGCGCACGATGTCTTTGGGGAGACCTACGTTGGCAGCGGCACGGGCGGAGAGCGAAATCGAGTTGTAGCCGCCGAAACCGCCGAAACCGATGGTGAGGATGTTGACGCGGGTGTCGAGGCCGAGGCGCGAGTGGTCGGCGAAATTGCCGAGGGCTTCAGCCGACGAGACGCCGGGGTTGAGCAGGGTAGTGGTGCGACCGTTGACATTGTAGAAAATGTCGCTGAGGCCTATCGAGCCGTTGGTGCCCACGATGAAGTTGCCGAGGCCGGGCATCGAAACGAAACCGCGTTCGTTGCCGATAGCGGGGTTAGCCTGATAGCGGTAGAGATAATTGTCGTCGAAATAGCCTGACTGGAGGTTCTGGGCTGAAGCCATGGGAGCGACTGCGAGCGAAGCGAGAGCCAAAACCCCGGTGGCTATATTGCGGGTGATATACTTTTGCATGATTGTCGGGACGTTGGGAGATTAGAATTCGTCAACATACTTGCCGCTGACAGTGGCGCGGATGTTTTCAACCTTGATGACCGAAGAGGGCGAGAGAGCCACGCCGGGGTTGGCCACGACGCAACGGGCTTCGTAGGCGATGCCGTCGATGCCGCTGAATGCGCCGTCGGTGCGCAGGGTGATGTCGGTGGTTTCGCCGGCCTTGATACGGAAGCCGAGGTTGCCTTCGGCATCGACGAGCTGCACGGGCGCGCCGGTGGTGACGTCGGTGACGTGCGAACCGTCTTCATTGAGGGGGTAGCCGGTCATAACGACGTCGAAGGGGAGGGGATTGGTGATGGTGGCGGTGAGCTTGAGCTCGCTTATGGTGAGCTTGAGCAGGGTATCGTCATTCCATCCGGTCTCTTTCTCTTCGTAGACAATCATAGAGCCGTCGTTGAACGACAGAGGAGCTACGAGCTGATATTTGCCTGTGAAAGCCTTGAGAAGCTGGCCGATTTTGAAGTCGGTGACATAGGTTTCGGGCACCTTGGGGTCGGAGAAGTCCACGCGGATAGCGGTGGGCAGGCCGGCGCCGCTCAGGAGTTTGCCGAAGTCGGGGAAGGCGAGGTGGGTAGTGGTTGAGGGCAGACCTTCAGGCTTCGAGGGCGAGAGGCAGAAGTCGTAGGGACCATCGACACCCTTGTTGACACCGATGACAATCTTATTGGCCGAAGGAAGGGTGACGGTGCGGTCGACCACGCCGTTGCGGATAGCGCCGAGGCTGAGTCCTGCCTGTGCGGTGAGCTTCGAATCGGCGAGGGGGTTGTTGATGCTCAGGTAGAGCTGGGGGTTGGAGAGCGAAATGTCGGTGCCGCTCTGGGTGAGGAAGTCAGGCAGGTCGTTGAGCGCGAGGTCGCTGACGTTGAGGTTTTCGATGCGATATTCCACCTTGCCCGAGATGTAGTTGATGTCGATGTTCGACGGAGTCGGGGTAATCACGAGGTCAACGTGCTGGGGGGTGGAGGTAGTGGTCTTGTTGGTGACGGCAGTCACGTAGCCGCCGGCCACACCGATGTTGCTCTTGATGCTGAGCGACGAGGGCGACGAGCCGGGACCTGCGGTAAACGAGTATTCCGAAGCGGGGAGCTCACGGGTGTCGATTTCGCTGACCACGAGCTGATAGTGGGTGGTGCCGTTGGTGGCGATGGCAAGCGAGGGGATGGTGATGCAGCCCTTGTCGTCGGCGGTGTAGCCGTCTACCTTGAAGCCTTTAGGAAGCTGAAGCTTGAGGTTCTGGAATTCGAGCACGCGGAACAGATTGTTGATGTCCTTGAGCGAGAAGGCGAAGTCAACTTTCCATTCGCCCTTGATTACGTCGAGCTGACGCAGGCAGTTGTCAATCTGCACGCCCGAGAGTTCGAACGGAGTCGAGGCCGGGGTGATTTCGTAGGCCAGAGCTTGCTCGCCAACTTCGAAAGAGGGGAGCGAGACGTCGGTGCCGGCATAAGAGAAAATGTTGGTGCTGATGGCCGACATGTTGCCGACAGAGAGAGTGACGTGGTTGATGCGCACTTCGTCGGAGTGGAATTCGCCGTCGATGTTGACCGCATACACGCCGTCGATGTCTTTGATGACACTTTCGTCGTCGAGGTTGAACACCGATGAGAGTTCGAACGCGTCGAGCTTCACGGGAAGAGTGAGGTCGGTTACCTTGATTTCATACTCAGAGTCGATGTCATCGAGGTCGTAGGCATTGTCTACGCACGACGATGTCGTCAGCAGGAGCCCCGAGACGGCCAGGAAGGCCCAGAGATTACGAGGTAGTTGTATTGCCATGTGTTGAGCGTTGAGGTTAAATAATATTCTGTTTTCTTTAAAAAGGTTTTCGTGTCTGATGTGCGTTTTTGCGTTCTGCACGCAGTGATTGAACGGAGAGAGAGGCGTTTAGAATGGTTTTAGCTACTTTTGAGATGGCAAAGTTAGATGTTTTTTAGTGAAAATCCAAAAATTTGAGTTAAAAAAAGCTACTACTGTGAAAATATTTTTCCCGCCGCCGTGCGTTTAAAAATAATATTGAGTAAATTTGTAAGTAAGTCGTGAAAATTAGTTTATATCAAAGCAGAGATTTGATGTGAATGAAGTTTCGACTTACGACGAAGGCGTATAGCCGTAGCTCTATAACTGAGGAGCAAGTCGGCAATGCGTCACAGCAAACTCTGATTTACTATAAACTAATTTTCAAGACTTACTTAATAAGTTTCAACTCCACACGTCCCACCTCTCTCCCCCGGCAACAGTCATGAAAAAGCTTCTCACCATATTAATAATAATCTGTCTGGCGCTCGGGCAGGCAGATGCAGCGACGCGCAAGAAGCGCGCCACTACCCGCAGCCGCAAGGCGCGCACCACGAGGGTCACAATTCCCAAGGCGCCCGTACTCCCCGCGCCCCGCACATCGGGCACATTCGTCAAACGTCTCGACGCCCCCGAGGCACCAGCCGGACTCGACGGGCGCAACATCGCGCTCTGGGCGAGTCACGGACGCTACTTCGACAGCAACGAAGGGCGCTGGAACTGGCAGCGCGCCCGTCTGCACGGCACCGTTGAAGACCTCTTCAGCTCGTCGTTCGTGTTGCCCTACCTCATTCCGATGCTCGAAAATTCAGGCGCATATGTGCTCACCCCGCGCGAGCGTGACACATCGTCGGGCGAAACCATCGTCGATGCCGACGGCGGCGCCGCTGCGAAAAGCTATTCCGATGCCAACGGCTCGAACAAATGGGAGACCGTAGGCGCGGGCTATGCCCTGCGTTCGAAGGTGCTTTCCGGGGGCGAAAACCCCTTCCGCGGCGGAACGTCGCGGCGCGTGGCCACGATTGCCGACACCGACCGCCATTCGGAAGAGAGCGTAGCCTCGTGGGACGCCGTCATCGAAGAACCGGGGCGCAAGGAGGGTGATATCGTCGAGAAGGCTGTCTACGTCAGCTATCAATCGTCTCCCCAGAACGCGCCCGATGCCCGCTACCGCGTCAACTCGCTGCGGGGCACCGAGGAATTCGAGGTCAATCAGACGATGGGCGGGGGCACGTGGGTCTACCTCGGCACTTTCCCCTTCCGTGTGGGCAGTCAGGAACTCCCAGTGGTCGAACTGACCAACCGCTCGTCGCAGAAAGGTCGCACCGTTAGCGCCGACGCCGTGAAAATCGGTGGCGGCATGGGCACCATCGCGCGCGAGGGCGAAGTGAGTGGCGACCCGAAGTTTCTCGAAGGTGCCCGCTATTGGCTTCAGTGGGCCGGTATGCCCGCGAGTGTCTGGGCTGCTGGCGAGGGTAAAGGCGACTATCAGGACGACCTCAAGAGCCGCGGCAAATGGGTGAACTATCTCGCAGGAGGCTCGCGCACCAATCCCGCCGGAGCCGGCCTCGGCATACCTGTCGACATGGCGTTCGCCCTCCACACCGATGCCGGAATGACCGACGACCCTTCGGCCACCATCGGCACTCTCCCCATCGTGTCGACTCAGGACTATTGGCTCGGCGACGGACGCCGTCGCACCACGTCAACCGACCTTGCCAACTTCGTCACCGACCAGGTGGTGTCAGACATTCAAAGCATCTACGACCCCACATGGAACCGTCGGCCTCTGCGCGACCGCGCCTACAACGAAGCGCGCGAACCCGTAGTGCCCACGATGCTCCTCGAACTCCTCTCGCATCAGAACTACGGCGACATGCGCCTCGGCCTTTCGCCCGAATTCCGTTTCGACATCTCGCGCTCCATCTATAAAGGTATCCTGAAATATCTCCACTCCGTGGCCGGGACGCCCTACGTCGTGGCACCTCTCCCGGTGAAGGATATGAAGATTTCCGGCGCCGATGGAAAATACACGCTGTCGTGGCTGCCTACCCCCGACCCTCTCGAACCTACCGCCAAGGCCTCCTACTTCATCGTCTACGAACGGCGCGGCGACGGGGCTTTCACCGAGCTGGCCGTTGTCGACGACCCGCGCATTTCGCTGACGCCTCCTTCGGGTGTCGTGTGCTCCTACAAAGTCGTGGCTGTCAACGATGGCGGAAAGGCGTTCCCCTCGGAGACGCTCGCGCTCTGCGACATGCCCGGCTCGGAGCTTCCGCAGGTCACGGTGGTCAACGGCTTCACCCGTATCTCCGGTCCCGCCTTCATCGGCGAGGAATTCCGTCGCGGAGCCGACTACGACACCGACTTCGGTGTGCCCTACATGACCGATATCCATTTCACCGGCCGCCAGACCTCGTTTGCTCCCGGCGAGGAATGGATTAACAACGACGACCCCGGCTACGGTGCGTCCGACTCAGACTTCGAGCAGAAGCTCGTGGCGGGCAATACCTTCGACTACGTGGCCGTTCACGGCGAAGCCCTCCGCGACGCCGGGGCAGGATTCATCTCTGAAAGTCTCTCGTCGTTTCTCACCTCGACAGACACGCCGCGCATCGTCGACCTCATTCTCGGTCTCCAGCGTCAGACGGCTCCCGACCATACGTCGCGCACCAAGTTCAAAGCCTTTGACACCGCTCTGCAACTGCGACTCACCAAACTCGCCGCAGCCGGAACGTCGCTGCTTATTTCTGGCAGCTACATAGCCTCCGACCTCTTCGACAACCCCTTCTCGACCCCCGAGACGGCTCACTCCGACCAACTCTTCGCCGCCGGCGTGCTCGGAATGTCGTGGGGCGAAGGCTCGCTCCACCATATCGGCGAGGCCCACTCGGTCAAATCGCGCTACGAAGAGTTTGAGGCTATCGGCCACGCGCATTTCGCCCACGAACTCTCGGCCGAAAGCTACGCCGTCACCGCCCCCGACCTCCTGCGCCCCGACCCCTCCGACGGCCAGTCGGTGATGGTCTACGCTGACGGAAAGAGCATTGCCGCCACGGCGTTCGACCCCGGCAACCACCGCACCGTCTGCTTCGGATTTCCCATCGAGGCGGTCAGCTCGGCCAAGGAGCGCGCCGCCATCATGAAGAGCGCCCTCGCCTTCTTCACCGCCCCGAAAAACACCCATCACGTGCGCGCCAAGGTGGTGCCCGAAACGATGGACACTCCCGACAAACCGCGTAAGCGCAAGAAAAACAAAAAGAAGAAGTAAGTGAGAAAAATACATGAACAAATAAGACGAAGTTATTTTTGCGATGATTTGGGACTTGAGTGAAGAAGCATAGCCTCTCTATGCGCCTGAACGAAAGGTTCAAATCATCGCAAAAAGAACGAGTTTTATTGTTCAAGAATTTTTCTTGACACATATGGTTTTATTTTTAGAACTTACTTAAATAGCGCGACCTCTCGGAAATCGCCCGCGTCCCCGGAGAGGGCTGCCCGTCAGCCTCTCGCCCGGCGGCGCGGGCTGCGTTTTGTCATAACGGATTTTTTTCGTACCTTTGCGCTACAGTTGCAAGACTGCCCGTCACGATTTCACTAACATTCCTATACCAAAGTATCATGAAAAGAACACTCAGTGTGCTCGTCGGCGCTTTGCTCTGGTGTGCTGCGGCGTGGTCGCAGACATCGTCACAGGCTCCGACACCCAAAGAGGCCTGGGACGTGCTCTACCCTCAGGTGGAGGCACGCATCAAAGCCCCGACATTCCGCGACAAAGACTACAAGCTCTTTGATTACGGCAAACCCTCGAAAACCGAAGGCTATCTCTATCACGACCTCATCAACAAGGTAATCGACCGCTGTTCGCGCGAAGGCGGCGGCCGTGTCATCATCCCTGCCGGCACATGGCTCTGCGGCCCGATTACTCTGAAAAGCAACGTCAACCTCCATCTTGAGGAGGGTGCTACGCTGCTCTTCACGTTCGACCTCTCGCAGTATCCCCTCGTGCGTACCCGCTGGGAGGGCATGGACTGCTACAACTACCAGCCCATGATTTACGCCTACGAGCAGGAGAACATCGCCATCACCGGCAAAGGCACCATCGACGGCGGCGGCGAAAACGCCACGTGGTGGCGCATGTGCGGCGCGGTCAAGTATGGCTACGAACCCGACAAGGGCATCATCTCGCAGCGCATCGGCCGCCCCATCCTCATGGAGTGGAACGAAAACGGTGTGCCCCTCGAACAGCGTCGCATGGGCGACGGCTACGGCATGCGCGTGCAGCTCGTATCGCCCACTTCGTGCCGCAACGTGCTCATCGAGGATGTCACCCTGCTCCGCGCTCCTTTCTGGGTGATTCACCCCCTCTTCTGTCAGAACCTCACCGTGCGCGGTGTCCACATTCAGAACGACGGCCCCAACGGCGACGGCTGCGACCCCGAGAGCTGTAAGGACGTGCTCATCGAAAACTGCTTCTTCGACACCGGCGACGACTGCATCGCCATCAAGAGCGGACGCAACCGCGACGGTCGCGTGGCAGGCATCGCCACTGAAAACGTCATCGTGCGCAACTGCCGCATGAAAAACGGCCACGGCGGCATCGTCGTAGGCTCCGAAATCTCAGGCGGTTTCAAAAACCTCTTCTGCGAGAACTGCGACATGGATTCGCCCGACCTCGAACGTGTGGTGCGCATCAAGACCAACTCCTGCCGCGGCGGTGTGATTGAAGACATCTTCGTTCGCAACATCAAGGTGGGACAATGCCGCGAGGCCGTGCTGAAAATCAACCTCGTCTACGAACAGCGCGAGAAGTGTCAGCGCGACTTCCCGCCCACGGTGCGCAACGTCTATCTCGAAAACGTCAACTGCGAAAAGAGCAAGTTTGGCGTCAAGATTGAAGGCTTCGACGATATGTGCAAAATCTTCAACGTCGAGGTGAAAGATTGCGTCTGGAACGGTGTTGCCACCGACGGTAACTCAATCAAGGGCATGGTAGACGACGTGCGTCTCATCAACCTCACCATCAACGGCCACAAGACCATCGAAAACGAGGTGATTTCCACCCGCATGGCTCTTTCCGAAATGAAGCGTTGCCCCCTCTCGTGGCAGGTTGACCACAGCAGCCGTCTCAAATGGAGCTACTCCGTGGGCGCCGAGCTCGACGGCATCCTCGCCGTAGGTCTGCGCGACGGCAACAAGGCCATGCAGGAATATGCCATCAGCTACGTCGACTCGCTCGTAGCTCCCGACGGCTCCATCCGCGGCTACCGCCCCACCGAATACAACATCGACCACGTCAAGAACGGCCGTCTGCTCTTCTCGGCCTACGACCTCACCGGCGACGAACGCTACCTCGCCGCCACCGACACCCTCTACGGTCAGCTCCTCAAGCATCCCCGCACCAAAGAGGGCAGCTTCTGGCATAAGAACATCTACCCCCATCAGGTGTGGCTCGACGGCCTCTACATGGGTCAGCCTTTCTATCTCGAATATGCCAACCGCCGCCTCTCGGGCAAAGCTCAGCGCAAGGCCTACGACGACATAGCCAAGCAGTTCCTCACCATTGCCCGCCACGCCTACGACCCCGCCACCGGCCTCTACCGCCATGCGTGGGACGAGAAGAAAGCCATGTTCTGGGCCGACAAGAAGACCGGACAGAGCGCCCACGCCTGGGGCCGCGCCCAGGGCTGGTACATCTGGGCTCTCGTCGACGTGCTCGAAATGTTCCCTGCCGACCATCCCAAACGTGTCGAGCTCATCAAACTGCTCGAATCGATAGCCGACGGCATCGCCAAGTATCAGGACCCCGAGACCGGTGTCTGGTATCAGGTGCTCGACGCTCCCGGCCGTGAGGGCAACTACCTCGAAGCCACCGCGTCGGCCATGTACGTGGCCAACCTTCTCCGCGCCGTGCGCCTCGGTCTCCTCCCCGAGTCTTATCGCGACGTAGCTCTCCGAGGTTGGGACGGCATCCTCAAGCAATTCATCTCTACCGCCGACGACGGCACCATCGCGCTCGAAAAGTGCTGCGCTGTGGCCGGACTCGGCGGCGGCAAGACCGAACGCCGCAACGGCACGTTTGAATACTACCTCTCCGAACCTATCCGTCCCAACGACGGCAAAGGCGTAGGTCCCTTCCTCCTCGCCGCAATCGAGGTAGAGAAACTGAAGTAATCCCCCCGTCTTCGCTGCTCCCGACTGACACCCGGAGTCAGCGCGACCCAATCCCAAATTCGCAGGCTCGCCCTCCCGGCGGGCCTGCGTCGTTTTCTATACTCCCGGCCTGCGATTTTTCAGAGCGTCTTTGAGTCGAGTAACAAAATATGGTTTGATTTTGTGTGTTAATAATAGTTAAAAATGGGGGGGGGTAAAGGGTGATAGTCTTTTATATTATTGAAACTATTGGTAACTTTGCTGCAAATATGTAAGAAAGAAACCGCTCCGTTAAAATTTTTTCCTCTGAACGAAGATACATATTTAATTTTGATAGATCATTTGCTCTTCCTTGCGTATAATCTTGTAACCTCAACTAAGACTAAAATCAACCACATTTTTTCTTAAGGTTTTATGAAACTCATCAACGGAGCAGCCGCTGTGACACTCTCTTTTGCCTTCCTCACAGCTTGTACTGCCGACAAAGTCGGGCAGGAAATTCCGGCTCATGAACTCTATGTGCGCCAGTTTATCAAAAACTTCGGTGTCCCCAACCCCAATCAGGATTGGAGCTTCGCTTCGAGCGTCACGGCCGAACTGCTCCCCTCAATTCCGTCGAAAGCCCACACCATCAAGGTCTACACGTCGCGCCCCGGTACGGAAGGTGCAGCCCTCGCAGCAAAGTTCTCACCCTCGACTCGTAACTTCACTTTCGACTTTCCTCGTGAAGCCAAATCCGCCTACGTCGAAATCAGTTCTGCATCCGGCGTCAATCTCTTCGCGGCAGATTGTGCCATCTCCGAAGGGCGTCTCCTCATAGGCGAGGCTTCCTCGCGAGTTGCCGACGAGGATCCTGCCGTGGGGCTCGTCAATATTCTCGGACATCCGTCGTTTACGTCAATCAATGTCGGCTCCTACAACCTCGCGGCACTTCAGGCTGCCGGGTTCAATCCCGAGGAACAGAACGTTGAGTGTGTGATATTCGACGATTTCGATAATCCTCATCAACTTGACTGGGCGAATCAGATTCAGCTGACCCGCTACCAGCTCTCGCAGGCTCGCGACGGATTTCAGATTGAGGTGTTAGGCGAACCGACCGATTACGGATGGCACGTCATCACCCTTCGTCTTATGCGCGAAGTGCAAGACGGAGTTAATACCGGGTGGGAATGTCACCTGCAAGACTACAATACCAATGAGGGCGAAGAGGTGACACTTGATAATGGCGTCCAGAGCCGCCGTTACATATTTGATTCTGATAACTTCGGTGATGCTCTCAAGCAATTTGATATGTCCTACACCGAGCTCAAAAATTTCGGAGCTGTCTTCATGGGGCAGAACATCAAAATCTATCGTGTCCGACTCATATTCCCTAACGCTTACAACCTCCCCATCTCCGAGGTGTTCAAGGGTGGTCTCTACGGAATGACACAAGCCGGTCAGGGCTTCTCAGTAAAAGAGAATCCCTCAGCGGCCGACCGTCAGAGCCTCTTCACACCCGGCAATTTCTACAAGCCCCCCTTCGATACGAATCTCGGAAAGGTTGCCCCTCTGCGTCCCATTCTGGGCAACAACGGTATGTTTGCCGACGGTGTCCACCCCAATGGCTCCGGCTACATCTGCAACCTTGAAAAATACCGTTCGCAGCTCAAGCCTGACACGGATATCATATTCGATGTCGACGAAGACGATATGGAAGTTAATCTCAACTACTTCTACGGCTGCACCGTCCACTACAATTCCATCGGTTATTTCTATTGGGAGGGCGACCGCCGACCTTCCGACGCCGAGCTTCTGGCGCGTCCCAAGTATCTTTTTGCTTTCGATGCCACTCCCGGACACAACTTGCAGACTGACAACAATGGCGATGGCAACTTCGCTTCGTTCATGTCGATAGACAACGCCAACCCTGCCAACGGCGAGTATGACTCCGAGAAAGACCGTCTCTTTGAGACACTTCTCAATAAGGTTAACGACGAAGACGATTTCTCACAAATCAAAGGCTCTACCTACAAGCTGCTCTATTACGGCGCCGACGGAAAGAGCGCGCCATCCTACAAGTTCCCCAAAGGCACGCACATTGCGTTCTTCAACATTACAGGTGGTTACTATCGCCTTTCGAAGTGTGACGAAGGTGCTTCGGGTGTGCGTCTGCCAATCGGTGCCAATTCGATTGCATTCTCGATGCCCTCGTTAAACAAGCTCATCGGCAACGTGCGCTATTCCGGCCATGGCCATGCCTCCGACCGTTATGACGGATATACTTTTGGCGATGGTGAGGTTGTCGGGTCGCCGGCTTTCGCTTCCTACAAGTGGAATGGCAGTCTGCTTCTTGCTGTCGAGGATTGTCCCATTATGAGCGACGATGATATGAATGATATGTTGTTTGCCATAAACGGTGTGACAAACCCGACTGTCGAGGAAGTGAAAGACCCGCACCCCGTGTCTATGCAGTCGTGGATTCTCGCTGCCGAGGACCTCGGCACTACCGATGACCTTGACTACAATGATGTGGTTGTCGGTATCTCACACGTGGCCACCGACAATCCCGACGAGAAATATGTCTACTTCACCGGGCTTGCTTCGGGCGGCACGCTCCCTGTCCAACTACAACTTCAAGGCAAGCCTATCGGGGGCGAATTCCACATGTGGTTTGACCGTCCCGACCACGAAATGGTCAATACCTACGATTATTCAGCCGGTCATGGCCAGACTTGGCGTGTCAAATACACCGGCGATTTCCACCTATCCGACTTTCACGAAAAAGGTGATAACGGTCTGCGCGATTTCACACTTCTCGTTGACCGCCGTCAAGGCAACGGCTACGAAAATCTCTTTCCGACGGATGCTGATTACAGTGAGTTCGCGCCCAAGTTTGTCATATTCAAAAGCAGTTGGAAACATCCATACGAGCGCACACACCTCCTTCAGGCCTATCCCGCGTTTGAAGATTGGATCAAGCTTGACCCCGCATCGGCTAATACCCCCGAAGGTCAGGCTGCCTATCAGAAAGTCGTCGACAGTATGGAGAAACCGGAGGGCCGTGTCATCGACCACAAATGGACTCCCGACCCGGAGACTCTCAAAGCTAAAGCTATGGATACCGGCTTCTCTATAGACTTCGGTAGCAACTGAGCGAAGGTCTGTCCTCCCGTAACCTCCCGCTAATACAAAACTCCTCCCGGCGGCGAAACATGGCCGTCGGGAGGATGTTTTACTGGCGAAACAGGACAACGGCCTGATGTCGAAAATTGACATCAGGCCGTTGGTGTGTTTACGGTTTCAGGGGGAGTGAGCTTCCTACTTCTCGCTTTCGAAGAGTTCGGCGGGGGTGAGGATTTCGAGGGCGCGTGTGCCCGACGCGGTGCCCGTGAGATAGGCTATGTGGTCGGTGGGTGAGAGGTAGCCCTGCTCGACGATTTCGCGCACGGCGGGGATTGAGTAACGCGGTTCGGTGTCGGTGCCGGTAGGAGGAGCGGGGTAGTAGAAGCTCTTCACTCCATACGACAGCGCGAGCCAGCGGCTCACCTGCTGGTTGTGGCAGATGGCAAAGGTGGGGTTGTTGCCGCGGAACGACGAGATGAGGCGTGCGGCCTGACCGCGGAACGAGTCGGTGAAAATGGCTTTCGTGCCGACGATGTGCTCCGACTTGACGGCCTCGCGGGCGAGGAAGGTGGTGATGTTGGCGTCGACTAACGGGGGCACATACATTTTGACGCGGAGCGACTCTTCCACCTCGCGGGCCACGGCCGTCATGGTGCGCACGGCTTCGAGGGGATACTTGCCGTAGGCGGTCTCGCCCGAAAGCATCGTGGCGTCGGCGCGCTGATAGACGGCATTCGCCACGTCTGAGATTTCGGCGCGCGTGGGGCGCGGGTGATTAATCATGGAGTGGAGCATCTGCGTGGCCACGATGACCGGCTTGTGCGCCTTGATGCACTTGTCTATTATCATGGTCTGCATGCCGGGGATGCGCTCGGCAGCCACTTCGATGCCAAGGTCGCCGCGGGCCACCATGATGCCGTAGCTTGCGGCCAGGATTTCGTCGATGTTGTCGATGCCCTCCTGATTTTCGATTTTCGAGATGATTTGGGCGTCCGACCCGAGTTCGTCGAGTATCTCTCTCACTTTCGCCACGTCTGACGCGGTGCGCACGAACGAGTGGGCTATGAAGTCTACGCCGAGTTTCACGGCATAGCCGATGTTGCGCTTGTCGCGCTCGGTGACTGCGGGCAGGTCGACGCTCACTCCGGGCAGGTTGACGCTCTTGCGCGAGCCGAGCACGCCGTCGTTTTCGGCGCGTGCTATGATGAGGTCGCCCTCTACCGAGGTGATGGTAAACGCCAGCTCGCCGTCGTCGATGAGCATGCGGTCGCCGGGGTGGAGGCACTTGGCTATTCCGTCATAGTTGAGCGAGATGTGTTTGGCCGTGGTGGGCGTGTCGGGGGTGCCGGTCACGCTGACGATGTCGCCTGCGTGGAAGGTGACGGGCACGTCGCCCTCGGTGATGGTGGTTCTGATTTCCGGACCCTTCGTGTCCATGATGATGGCGAGCGAGGGGTCGGCTTGGCGGACGTTGCTGACGATGCGTTCGAAACCCTCCCATTCGATGTGGGCCGAGTTCATGCGCACCACGTTGACTCCCGCTTCGGCAAGACTTCTGATGAAGTCTACCTCGCAGCGGCGGTCGGAGATTGTGGCAACGATTTTGGTGAATTTCTTCATGTCGGGTTTGCGTTATTTCGGTGCAAAGTTACTAATTTTTTTGCAATCGGTGAAATTTTGCTTACCTTTGCCTGAAATATAGTAATAACGACACTATGACCATGAAAACGAAATTCTCAGGCCTCCTGCTCTGCGCCCTTGCGGGCAGCGGCTTGCTACAGGCCGCCAATCCCTACCTTCCGCTCTGGGAACATATTCCTGACGGCGAACCCTACGTGTTTGACGACCCCGACGTCAAGGGGCGAAAGAGAGTCTACATCTACGGCTCGCACGACATCGAGCGTTCAGCCTATTGCGGCCGAAATCAAGTGGTTTGGTCGGCTGACGTCGACTCGCTCGACCGCTGGCGCTACGACGGCGTGATTTTCGAATCGGTGTCAGACGGTGCCGGAAACTTCCTCCGCGGCGACGGACGCGGCGACATCCTCTATGCCCCCGACGTCACCGAGGTGACCGCTCCCGACGGCTCGAAACTCTATTACCTCTATCCCAATACACAGAACGACGGGCGCACGGGTCAGATTGCCGTGTCCTCGCGTCCCGACGGCCCTTTCAAGGTTTGCAACTGGGACGCCTCCGACCCTCGCCGCTGCTACGGCATCCTCGGTTTTGACCCGGGCGTGCTCACCGACGACGACGGCCGCGTCTACGGCTACTGGGGCTTCGGCCGGAGCCATGCGGCCGAGCTCGACCCCGCCACAATGTGTACGCCTCTCAAGGGCACTGAAGTCATCGAGGATATGATTGGCGGGTTTGAGACCGACAGCCTCTTCCGTTTCTTCGAGGCTTCGTCTATCCGAAAAATCAAAGATAAATATGTGCTGGTCTACTCGCGCATGAGCGCGCCGGACGAATGGGGACTTCCTGCGGTCAACTACACCTTGGCCTACGCCTATTCCGACGCGCCTCTCGGCCCCTGGACCTATGGAGGCACCATCATCGACGCCCGCGGGCGCGACACCGATGCCGAAGGGAAGACCATTCCCACGACGACTCCCTACGGCAACACCCACGGGTCGATTCTTCAAATCGGTCCCCAATGGTATGTGTTCTATCATCGTCAGACAGGCCTTGACGAATACGCCCGTCAGGCTATGGTCTCACCCATCGAAGTGACTGTCGAGGAGGGTCCCGGCGGAAAAGTCACCATTTCGGAAGCCGAACTCACTTCGGAGGGTTTCGAACTCAACGGCCTCGACCCACGCCGCCGCCACGCCGCCGGCATAGCGTCGGTCACCATGGGCCCCGAGCCGGTCAAGCATGAGTACCCCCTCAATGTCTATTCCGGCCCGTGGTTTGAACCCTTCTATCTCTATGGCAAAAGCATCGCCGACCCCTACGCCGAAGACATCAACATAGGGCGCGTGGTCAACTGCACCGACGGCTCCACCGTGGGTTGGAAGTATTTCAATTTCGACCTTCTCCCCGACGCGCGCAATCCCAAACTCCTCCTCGGTCTCATCCCGCAGGGCATCGACGGAACCATCGAAATCTTCACCGACGCGCCGTGGAAAGGTAAGGCTAAGCCCGTAGGCTCAATAGCGCTCCGCTCCGACATGGCCGCCGACCCCGTCGTGCTCACCGCCCCCTTGAAATTCAAGAAACCCCTTTCGGGCCGCGTGCCTCTCTACCTCGTCTTCTCTTCTCCCGAAAAGGGCAAGTCGATGGCCACTCTCGAAACCATAGCGTTCGAGTAATCCGACGCCCCCTGCACGGGGCTGCCAAACGAATAGGGCCGTAGATGTCAAAATCGACATCTACGGCCCTGTGTTTCTATCAGTTCGGCGTTCAGCGGTATTTTTCGCCGTCGTCATCGCCGAGTATGGAGAGATATGACGCATATCGGCTTTCCGAAATGTAGTGGTTTTCGACGGCCTCGCGCACTGCGCAGCCAGGCTCGCCGGTGTGGGTGCAGTCGCCGAAACGGCAGTCGGCCGACGCGCGGAAAATCTCGGGGAAGAAGTGTCCCACCTCGTGACGGTCGAATTCTATCGTGCCGAAGCCCTTCACTCCGGGGGTGTCGATGATGTAGGAGGGGTGGGGCATGTCGGGCAGACGGAACATTTCTGAGAACGTGGTGGTGTGCATGCCCGTGTCATGGATGTCTGAGATGGCGGCGGTGGCGAGATTGGCGTCGGGGATGAGGCGGTTGATGAGCGTCGACTTTCCTACTCCCGAATTGCCTGAGAAAAGTGTGGTCTTTCCGTCAAGCAGGTCGCGCAGCGCGGGGATGCCTTCGCCCGTTTTGCCCGAGACGTGCACCACCATGTAGCCGATGCTTTCATAGAGCCGGGTGATGCCCTCGAGATACTCCATGGCCTCCGGGTCGTCGGCCAGAAGGTCGGTTTTGTTGATTACGATAATGGCGGGGATTTGGTAGGCCTCGGCTGTGGCGAGGAAGCGGTCGATAAACGTGGTCGAGGTGGTGGGGTGGAAGAGCGTCACCACCAGGCACACCGCGTCGAGGTTTGCCGCAAGGATGTGAGCCTGTTTCGAGAGGTTGCTCGAACGACGTATGATATAGTTGCGCCGCGGGGTGATGTCGGTGATATATGATTTTTCGGCCGATGGGTCGGTGGTGATTGTCACTTCGTCGCCTACAGCCACGGGGTTGGTGGTGCGCAGTCCTTTCAGGCGGAAGTGTCCCTTGACCTTGCAATCGGCCACGCTCCCCTCTTCGGTGCGCACCAGATACGAGCTGCCGGTGTTTTTTATTACGATGCCTTTCATTAGTTTTTTCTACGTTTTCTTTTTAAGAAAGAACAATTCCTGATTACTTACTGTTCAGAAGCAGCGGGGCGGCGCGCTTGGGGTCGATGCCGTGGGCAATGGCGCGGCGCGCATCTTCGTCGGCATCCACGGGGCGGTATTGCAGCTTGCGCAACACGGCCCGGTAGAGATAGAGGTCGGGGTCGGTGGGGTCGAGTGTGATGGCCTCGCCTATGTCCTCCGACGCGCCGTGGAGGTCTTGGGTCATCAAGCGGCAGAATGCGCGTTGGCCGTAGTACTCGGCTTCCGGGCGGTTTTCGATGATGCGCGTGTAGAGCGGAATGGCCGCGGCGTAGTCGCCGAGACTCACGCAGTAGGTGGCGCGGGCTATGCGCGTCTCGTCGCGGTCGGGCGCCATGGTTTCGAGCCGTTCTATCTCAGTGCGGGCTGTCTCGGGTTGACCTGTGCGCAGAGCGAGCATGGCGTGATAGAAACGCGGCTCGTAGAGGGTGGAGTCGGCGGCGAGGAGGGTGAGGTAGTCGGCGTCGGCTTCCTCGAAGCGTCCGAGCGACGTGAGCACCTGCGCGCGGTTTTCGCGTATGCTCACCGAGCGCGGCGAGATGTTGACGGCATCGGTCAGGTTGGCCAGGGCTTCCTCGTCTTTGCCTTGATAGAATTGCGCCATGCCGAGGTTGCTGACGAGCATGACGTTTGTCGGATTTGCCGGCTCGGAGTGGAGGGCGGCGAGCAGGGCCGTTTCGGCGTCGGCCCAGCGGCTTTCGGCCATGGCTTTGTCGGCGTCGGCGGCATAGTCGAGGCGCGTTTGCCCGGCGCATCCGAGCGCGGCGGCTATAGCGATGAGGGTGGTGAGGAGAGAGCGGTGCATTGGTGTTTGGAGTGCGTTGATGAGGTTTCGGCAGGATTACAGGTCGGGCAGCGAGGCGCGATACTGTCGCGGCGACATGCCGGTGAGGTGTTTGAAGTACTTCCCGAAAAACGACTGGTTGGCAAAATTGAGCTGTGCGCTGATTTCCTGAATATTGATGCCCGACGAACGGAGCATGAGCTTGGCTTCGAGGATTACGCGCGAGTCAATCCATTCTCCCGTGGTCTTGCCCGACACTTCCTTGAGCACGGCCGAGAGGTGTTTGGGGGTGACGAAGAGTTTGTCGGCGTAGAAGTTGACGGTGCGTTCGCGACGGAAATTGTTTTCGAGTATGGCGATGAAATCGGTGAGGAGCTCCTCGCGGCGGGTCTTGCGCCCTCCCTTGTTGAGACGGGAGGCATAGATGGAGAGCACGTCGTAGAAGAGCAGTTCGCAGCACGCCGCGAGCGACATCGATGCATATGGGCGGTCGGAGTAGCGTTTCAGGTGACGGTTGAGCACGCGGTAGCCTATGCGGAGCGTGTCGAGCTCGTCGTCGGTGATGTCGATGATGGGATTTTCGGTGTAATGCAGGCTGTAGGGGATGAGGTAGTGGAGCGACGGTAGCACCTGGTCGAGCTTCTTCTCGCTGACCACTATGAAAAATCCTTCGAAATCGGCACTCTCGAAACACTTGGCGATGCGGTGGCCGGGGCGGAGCACCATCACCTGCGAGGGTGAGAGCTGACGAGACTCGACGTCGACTATAGCCGAGATGTGGCCGCGTGTACACACACACAGCACCATCTGTTCGAGGCGTGTGGGAAATGAGATGAATGATATGTCGCGCAGCGAGCGAAACACTGCGATATTGTCTTGCTTTTCGGTTAATCCGTTGGTCATTGGGTGAGATTCAGTTTTTCAGACTTGCAAACGTGCGGCGCGCACGCATGTAATAGTCGAAAAGGATGTTGACGGGGACGTCAAGTAGATTTTGCTTGGGCGCGTCGACTACGGGGCGGCGCATACGGCGGAAGTCACGGTGGGCGTCAAGGATGGCTTTGGCATCGGCCGTGTGGCCTCCGACGAGAAATCTGGCCCATGCTATCGTGTCGAGCAGTCGGCGGCGGGTGAGGAGCCCACCGCGCACTTTCTGAGGCAGATTTTTGTGGAGCATCAGCAGCGAGTTGCGGAAGTTGAGGTAGGTCTTGCGCGGGTTGCCCACGGGCAGACTTCCTCCTCCGAGGTGGTAGACTTTGGCCGAGGGCACGGCCATGATTTTTCCGCCGCGCAGACGCAGTCGCCAGCAGAGGTCGATTTCCTCCATATGGGCGAAAAACTCTTCGTCGAGACCGCCGGCGGCGAGGTAGTCGGCAATTCGCACCATCATCGCCGCGCCCGAGGCCCAGTGGATTTCGGCCGGGGTGTCATACTGCCCGTTGTCGGTCTCCACGGTGTCGAAAATTCTTCCGCGGCAATAGGGGTAGCCGTGTCGGTCGAGGTAGCCTCCTGCCGCTCCGGCATACTCGAATTTCGTCGGCTCGGTGTCTGACATGATTTTGGGCTGCACGGCTGTCACTTCGGGGTGTTCCTCCATGAACGTGAGAAGTGGCGAAAGCCAGTCGTCGGCCACCCGCACGTCGGAATTGAGCAACACGGCGTAGTCATAGTCGCCCTCAACGGCGGCGAGCGCACGGTTGTAGCCTCCGGCAAAGCCGTGGTTTTCGTCAAAGCGGATGGTCTCTACTGAAGGAAACTCATCGGCGAGCACTCGCAGCGAGTCGTCGGTCGACCCGTTGTCGGCCACAATCACATCGGCTATGTCGGCGCGGGTGTGTTCCACAACCGAAGGCAGGTAACGGCGCAGCAGCGCGGCTCCGTTCCAGTTGAGTATGATGACGGCTACCTTCTTTTTCATCTTTCAGTGTCTGAGGCGAGGCGTGCGTTCGAGATTTCGACGTCGATGGGGGTGAGCAACTTCACGGGGCGAATGCAGTTGGCCAGCTCGGGGGCGGGCGCGTCGAGACGCACTCGCAGATAGTTGTCGGTGAGACCCTCCGAAGTGCCGTCGGCTCGAAGGTGTTCGATGAGGACGGGGCGCACCGTTCCCTCGAAGCGGGCGGTGAAGTCGCGCAGTTTGCGGTCTGACAGCTCAATCATGCGTCGCGTGCGGCGGTGTTTCTCCTCCTGACTCACGACGTGGGCTATTTCGAGCGCTTTCGTGCCGGGGCGTTCGGAATAGGTGAATACGTGCAGGCGCGAGATGTCGAGACTCTCGACAAACCGCAGCGATTCTTCAAACAGTTCGTCGGTCTCGCCGCGTGCGCCCACGATGAGGTCGACGCCGATGAACGCGTCCGGCAGAAGGCGGCGTATCGTGGCTACTTTCCGTGCAAACAGCGCCGTGTCATACTTTCGGCGCATCAGGCGGAGCACTTCGTCGCTGCCGCTCTGGAGCGGAATGTGGAAGTGGGGCATGAAGGCGCGCGAGCGGGCTACGAATTCTATCGTTTCGTCGGTGAGCAGGTTTGGCTCGATGCTCGAAATGCGGTAGCGGCTGATGCCTTCCACTTTGTCGAGCTCGCGGCAGAGGTCGAGAAAGGTCTCTTCCGAGCCTTTGCCGAAATCCCCCACATTGACGCCGGTCAGCACTATCTCGCGGCCCCCTTCGGCAGCCACCTTGCGGGCTTCGGCCACACAGTCGGCTATCGAGGCTGAGCGGGAGCGTCCGCGGGCCATGGGAATGGTGCAATAGGTGCAGAAATAGTCACACCCGTCCTGCACCTTCAGGAAGTGGCGCGTGCGGTCGCCGCGCGAGCATGAAGGCGTAAAGGCGCGTATGGCTTTGGTGGGGGTGTGATAGGCTACGGCCTGTTCCGACGCGGCTTTTTCGAGGTCGAGGATGTAGCGGGCAATCTCGCCCTTGCGGTCGGCTCCGGCCACGATGGCCACGCCCGGGAGTGCTTTCACCTCGTCGGGCTTGAGTTGGGCGTAGCATCCCGTCACCACGATGCGGGCTTCGGGATAGTTGCGGGCGAAACTGCGGATGGCCTGACGGCACTTCTTGTCGGCCACTTCGGTGACCGAACACGAATTGATGACCACGTAGTCGGGCACCTCGCCTCCGGCTGCGCGCACTATGTCGGCCTCTTCCTCAAGCCGTCGGGCTATCGTAGAGGTCTCGGCAAAGTTGAGTTTGCATCCGAAAGTGTGATAGATTGCTGTGCGCTTGCGCGGGGTCATAGATGTTTTCTAAGGTCTGTATGGGTTGAGGAGGAGTCAGGGGGGAGGGGCGGTGCCGTCGTTTCAGGAGGCACACAGGCAAAGAGGGGTGGAAACCGGCCGGGTCTCTCACGGGCGGTGAGAGCAGCCGACCGGTCTCCGCCGTTTGCGTTGGTCGGTTGAATGGGGATGTCGACGATGAGGCGGGCCGTTTCAGCGGCCGGCAGACACATCAGTCATTCTTCTTCGTGCCGATAGGCATGGGGCGCTTGAACACCTCTTTAAAAGAGATGAGGGTCTCGGTGCGACCGATGCCGAGGCTGAGACGGTTGTGTATCACGTCGAGCAGGTGCTTGTTGTTCGACGCATAGATTTTGGCGAAGATGTCGTATGCACCGGTGGTGAAGTGGCATTCCACCACTTCGGGGATTTCTTCGAGTCGGGCTACAACTTCGTTGAACTTGGTGGGATCGTTGAGGATGATGCCGATGTAGGCGCAGGTCTCGAAGCCCATGGTCGAGGGGTCGAGGATGGTCTCGAAGCCTTCGATTACGCCGCTGGCGGTGAGTTTCTGGATGCGCTGATGGATGGCCGCGCCTGACACACCCGTTTCACGGGCTATTTCGAGGAAGGGCTTGCGTGCATTGCTGCTCAGCATCTCAAGGATCTTCAGATCGAGATTATCAAGGTGTTGACGTGACATTATGGGGAATTGATTTAAAGGTTGTTTTCAAACAGTGTACAAAATTACACAAAAAACTTTAATCTACCTTAGAAATTTAAAGATTTTTTTGTTCTCAATCTCTGATTTTGGGATAAATTGTTACTTTTCAGTGTGATTTGCCCTCAATTCCGCCCTGACGGTGTGTCGGAAGAGCCTTCTGACGGTGCTCCATTTGGGGAAGATGGCGAATGGTCTGACCGCACTGTAGCTTGCGATAATCACCAAAAGCGACGCCAAAGCTCCCATGAGAAGCCACCCGTAGATTTCCTTCATCGACACCACGAGAGCCTGCATCTGCACCATGCCATACAACTCTCCGAAAGGCATCCGCACGGCGGCGGCGGGATTGACGTCGGTCATGACGCTTCCGAGCAGTGCGGCGTTCTTTGCCACGGTGTGACGCAGCAGTTCGCCTATCACCGCCGGCCCGAGGGTGGCGCCCATCACGGCTCCGGTGAAGCCGTTGATGGTGAGGGCCTGCGGAAACACCTGAAAGGGGAGTCCGCTCTGCACAATTGAGGTGAGAAACACAATCGAGATGATGACCGAGGCCGCCCCGCGGCTGAACAACGGCACGAAGAGCATTTCCTTCTCTACGCCGTAGTCGATGAAGAAGTAGAAGTAGGCCAGGTAGAGGGCTGCGAGCGCAAACCCTATGGCCGTCATTGTCTTGTAACGCCATTTGCGCAGGGCAAAGGTGAGATAGGTGAACGCGCACCCTGCGATGATGCCTGCGAAGACATACCAGTTGAGGTCGATGAGGTTTGTCTCGTCAAATCCGAGAATGGCGGCCGCATAGCTGTGTTCGAAGACATGTTCGGTGGCCAGAAGCGTGAAAAACACCAGGTAGACCAACGTGGCGCGGATGACGTTTCTGTTGCGCATGGCGCGGAAACTGATGTAGGGATGGTGGAGGAACGTGGCTCGCCACAGATTGATGGCGGCGCAAAGAAGCCCGATTACCGTGGCTCCGGTGATTTCGGCCGAATCCCACCAGTCGTAGAAGTTGCCGTAGACACACACGAATGTGAAACACATCATGAACAGAGCCCAAAGCGCACCCCCGAGCCAGTCTATGCCGAGGAGGGGGATGAACATCGGCCCGCGCACGGGTTTCAGAAGCAGTGTCACGAGAAGCATCATCACGGCCAGCATTCCTATCATTATCCAGTGCATGTATTCCCATTGCATGTGGAATGAGGTGTAGATGGCGGCGATGCCGCTGAGCTGTATCACGCTGTCGACGATGATGTAGACGTAGCAGAAGAAGATGGCCATGTCTCTCACCGGGCTGAGCCACAGTTGGATTGTGGAGTTGCACGCCAGGGTGGCCTGCATCCTGAACCATCCCGCCACGAAGCAGGTGCCGACGAGGACCGGGACGTTCGTGGTATGGGCGCAGATGAAGTTGGCCGCCATCAGCACGGCTCCGGCGGCGAGCAACTGCGTGCGTGTCGAAAACCTGAACTTGATGCGGAACATTACGGCGAAATTCGTGGCCAGACCGATGAGCGAGGCGTAGCCGGCCATGAGGATGTCTTCCTGCATGAGTGCGGTGGTGCCCACCATGTCGGTGACCGAGGCGAGGTAGAGACCACCCGAGAATTGCACAATCAGCACCAGGAAAATGAAGAGCCACGGTTTGAGCCGCCGCGGGATTATGTCTCTGACATCGGGAATGTCGAAGGGCCCTTGGGAAGTGTGGAAATCGCCCATCAGTATTCTATGCTACATTCCACATTCATTCCCGCGCGCAGACGCGCCATTTCCTCGGGCGAACTGTCGGGGGTGAAATCTATCCTGACGGGCACGCGCTGACGCACCTTGACGAAGTTGCCCGCCGAATTGTCCTGAGGCAGCAGCGAGAGCGAGGCTCCGGTGGCGGTGGAAATTGCCTTTACCACACCTTCGAATACCTTGCCGGGCACGGCGTCGACTTCAATCCTGACCTTGCTGCCCGGTTCGATGTGGCGCAGTTGGGTTTCCTTGTAGTTGGCGTCGACCCAGATTTCGGCCGAGTCGACAATGTCGAGCAGCGTCTGTCCCGGCTGAACGAGCTGCCCCGCCTGAATCTCTTTTCGTGAGGTGTAGCCGTCGCAGGGTGCGGTGATGACCGTGTATGACAGATTGAGTTCGGCGGTTTCGAGCAACGCCTTGGCAAGCTCTATGCCCGCTTCCGACTGAGAGATTTTCCTGCGGTTGATGTCAACGACGGTAGATGCTGCCGAGCGTCTGCGCGAAAGCATTTCGTAGCGGGCTTTCTTGGCTTCGTAGTCGGTCTTGGCTCCGTCATACTGCTGGCGTGTCACGGCCTCCTGCTGCAACAGCTTTTCGTAGCGGGCAAGGTCGGTGGCGGCCAAGTCCATCAGCACTTTGGCTTCTGTGATGGAGGTCTCGCTGACGGCCACGTCGGCGTTGGCCGAGGCCACAGCACTGCCGGCGACATCCAGCCCGGCAAGGGCGTTCTGATAGTCGGCGCGGGCGCGGGCCACGTTGAGGCGCATGTCGGCATCGTCGATTATCACGAGAGTGTCGCCCTTTCTGACAGGCTCGTACTCGCTGAAACGTATTTCCTTGATGTAGCCTTGCACGCGGGTGTTGACCGGCACTATCTGTTGTCTGATTTGGGCGTTGTCGGTAAATTCGACGTTGCCGAGGTGGAGAAAGCGTGAGGCTGTCCAGTAGGCGGCGGCTGCTATGACGGCTGCCGAGATGATATATGATAGGATTTTTTTGCTGCGGTGTGTCATATCTTTCCTGCGGTGAAAAGGAGTTTGTAATAATAATAGATGATATTGATGCGGGCGTTGACCAGACGCTGCCCGGCGTCGAGGCGTGCGTTGGCCGCGTCGAGCAGGTCGGTTATCAGCGCCATGTCGGCTGAGTAGCGTGTCGAGACAATGCCGTAGTTGCGTTCGGCGAGCTCAACGCTCTTTTCCTGAGTCTTGAGTTCTTCGTAGGCTTCGAGGTATCTGATGTGGTCGGCCGAGACAGACATCGAAAGGTCTTCGGCGGCGGCTGCAAGGTTTTCGACGGCTTTCTGTGAAGTCACCCGGCTCTTGGCCACATTGCGGCGCCCCTTGTAGAGCGACGAGAGATTGTAGCTGACGCCCACCCCGACATACCAGTAGCTGAGGTTGCGGTTGATTGGCGGAACTTCCACCAAAATCGGGCCGTCGATGGTCCACCCGGCCTGCACGCCCACTTTCGGGAGCAATTCCGATTTTGCAAGCGACTCGGCTTTGCGGCTCATGGCCACCTCCGACCTCGCCAGACTGAGACGCGGCGAATTGGCCGCCGCTTCCGTCTGCCACCAGTCGGCGTTTTCTTTCGGCAGCACGCGCTCGAGTATTGTCGTGTCAGGCTCGATGACGGTGCCTTCGGTGAGGCCGCCGATGGTCACGAGGTTGTTGTTGAGGATGGCGCGGGTGTTGTCAATCTGTATCAGTTGAAGCTCGAGGTTGCTGACGAGCAGTTCGTAGCGAGTGATGTCGTTGAGCAGCGCGGTGCCCTGGTCGTAGCGGGCGCGCATCTCGCCGAGCACTTTCCGGGCGGCTGCGAGGTTGCTGTCGACGACGGAGCGGAGATTGGCATACTTGTAGATGTCGAGATAGTAGCCGGCGAGTTGAAAACGGATGTTGTCGCGCTGAAAGTCGTTGGCGTAGCGTGCGGCTGTCAGTTTGAGTTCGGCCAGGTCAATGGAGCTCGTGATGGCGCCTCCGGTGTAGAGCGGCTGCGTGATGCCCACTGACAGGCCGTTGCCGAAGTGGGGGATTGGAGCTTTCTGATAGTCGCCGAAATTGCGTTTCGTTGTAAATCCGTCGCCGATGTAACTTAGCGAGAGCGAAGCATTGATGTCGGGCAGACGTTCGGCGCGCGCCACGTTGACTTCCTGTTCGGCCTCCGAAATGGCCGTGAGAGATGGGCGGAGTTGCCTGCTGTTTGTCTCCGCCGTGGCAAAAATTTGCTCGAGCGTGATGACAGACTGCGCGTGGGCACACACTCCGCAGCTCGCGAGAAATGCCGTCAGCACCCCTCCGAGCAATCGAAGATTGGTCATAAAATTTTTTGGAATGTTTTTTCGAAATTACGTGTTTTTCCGGAAATAATGCCGCCATATCGTCATGGCAGCATCCTTCTCTCATCGAGAAGCGAGGACCGAAAGCGGCGCGGTGCTTTTCCAGTTTTCGAGATAGCCCCAATTCATTATTTTTGAGGCTGATAGTTGAACGTTAGTTGCAGTGTGTCGTGTCATTTGCAGGCAACTCTTTGTGAATTGCACTGCAAAATTACGCAAAAATCGCCGATTTTGCAAACAGCATCCCGCTCTTCTGACATCGCACAGGCGCGGCGACCGGAGGGAAGGGACTTTTGAAAAATCTCGTTGCAGGGTATGGTTTTTCCGCACGAGAATCGTTATCTTTGCATGATATTTTTCCCACCGAGTTCAGTATTATGCACGACATCTGGAATCCATGGCACGGTTGCGTCAAGGCGAGCGAAGGCTGCGCCCACTGCTACATGTTTTTTCTCGACCGTATGCGTGGAGAGGATGGAGGGAAAATCTACCGCACACAGAATTTCAACTATCCGCTGCAACGCAAAAGGGGAGGAGGCTACAAAGTGGCGGCGGGCGAACAGATTCGCGTGTGCATGACCTCAGACTTCTTTCTGCCCGAGGCCGACGTGTGGCGTAGCGAGGCGTGGCGCATCATGCGGGCGCGCCCTGACGTGAAATTCTTTCTTCTCACCAAGCGGCCGGAGCGGGTGGCCGACTGTCTGCCAGCCGACTGGGGCGAGGGGTGGGAGAATGTGTTTTTCAACGTGACGTGCGAAAACCAGCGGCGAGCCGACGAACGTCTGCCGCTGCTTCTCGACCTGCCATTCCGCCACAAGGGCGTGATGACGGCACCCCTGCTCGGAGCGATAGAAATGAGCGACTTCCTCGCCTCGGGGCAGATAGAACAGGTGGTGGCGGGAGGCGAGAACTACGACGGCGCGCGACCCTGCGACTTCGATTGGATTAGGTCGCTGTCGGCTCAATGCCGTCGGCACGACGTGACTTTCTGTTTCATCGAGACAGGCACCAACTTCGTAAAGGATGGCCGGCTCTATCGCATCCCCGACAAACGCGTGCAGTCGGAGATGGCTTTCAAAGCGGGAGTCAACCACGAAGGGCACCCCATGAAGTTCGAGCTCCACGACTCGCTCGGTTTTGAAATCGCCCCCGAGAACCTTCATCGTCCATGGTTTCGCCCCTCGTGCATGACCTGCGGGAGCCGTCCCATCTGCAACGGTTGCAGCCGCTGCGGCAAATGCAAGGATTAGCCCGCCGGTTCCTCCCCCTGCGGACGGCGTCGCGCAAGACTGACAATCCCCCGGACGAACTCAGATTTTGCCTCGGTGTAGGCGTCGCGGTCGTTCCGGAAAGTCGGCAGCAGCGAGAGTTTCAAATTTTCATACTCGCGCGCCGCGGCGGGATGCGCCCGCAGATAGTCGCGGAACGCAATCTCGGCGTTGTCGCTAAGGCGATGGATGTGGATGTGAAACACCTCGTCGGCATAGCCCTCGGGCGTATAGCCTTTGTTGAGGCTCAAGCGGTCGGCCGACAGGGCCATGCAGATGTAACCGGCCCGGGTCAACGTCTCTTTGATTTCCAAGAGAGATACAACGGGTGACACCTCTACGAGAATGTCGACAATCGGTTTGGCCTGAATGTCGGGGATGGCAGTGCTTCCCACGTGAGAAATGACAGGGGCATACTCGGCGAGCAGTGTTTCGAGCCGGGAGATTTCCGCGGCTGCTTGTTCGGCCCAACGAGGGTCGTGAGGAGTCAGAACTATCGGAAACAATTGCCAGAGTTCTTCAAGAGACATTTCGCAAAGCGGTTTTTTCATTCGGGGGCAGACGTTGAAGAAATGATGTGACTCGGCAAAGGTAGTTAAGTAAGTTCAAAAAATAAAACGAAATATGTGAAAAAAATTCTTGAACAATAAAACTCGTTCTTTTTGGATGCTTTGAGCCTTGCGTTCAGGCGCATAGCTCGCTATGCTTCCTCACTCAAGCCCCAAATCATCGCAAAAATAACTTCGTCTTATTTGTTCATTTATTTTTCTCACTTACTTAATTTTTCCCATGAGAGCATTAATGATAGTGAAAAAAAGGAAAAATGGTAGGATAATCGGAGATTATCGCATTGAAGTTACTGAAAAATTGCGTAATTTTGTAGAAGTTTTGATTGTCACGGCAGGCAAAGTGTTCGATATTGCCGACGACATGGATTAAACCTTTACCAAATCACTATCAAGAAGTAAAAATGAAATACCTGAAAACAATCCGGCAAGTTGTGGCGGCTTTGAGCATAGCGGCTGTAACGCTGCTGTTTCTCGACTTCACGGGGACGGCACACGCCTGGCTCGGATGGATGGCAAAAATTCAATTTCTCCCCGCGCTGCTCGCTCTGAATGTCGGAGTCATAGCGGGGCTCGTAGTGCTCACACTGCTTTTCGGCAGACTTTACTGTTCGGTGATTTGTCCGCTCGGCATCATGCAGGACGGCTTCGGGATGCTTGGCAAGAAAGCCAAACGCAACCGCTACGGATATTCGGTGGCCAAAAATGCGCTGCGCTACACGATGCTTGTACTTATGGCATTGGCCATAGTCTGCGGCATCGGGGTATTCGTGGCCCTGTTCGCCCCCTACAGCGCCTACGGACGCATCGCTCAAAGTCTTCTCGCCCCCGTTTGGGCATGCGGCAACAACCTGCTGGCAGGTTGGGCCGAAGCCCACGACTCGTATGCGTTCTACACCGTAGACGTATGGTTGAGGGGAGGCGTCACCCTCGGCGTGGCTGTGGTGACGCTCGTAGCTCTCGGCATCCTGGCGTGGAGAAACGGCCGCACGTATTGCAACACGATTTGCCCCGTGGGCACCGTGCTGGGATTTCTGTCGCGATTCTCCCTGCTGCGCCCAGTCATCGACACCACGAAATGCAACGGCTGCGGACTCTGCGCACGAAATTGCAAGGCGGCCTGCATCAACAGCAAAGAACACTCGATAGACTACTCGCGCTGCGTGACCTGCTTCGACTGCATCAACAAATGCCATAAAGGTGCAATCTCCTATACCTTCCGCCGCACAGCCGTGGCCGCCCCCTCCGACCATGCCGCCGCAATGATGACCGACGGAAAGAAGGCCGACACCTCGCGACGTCAATTCTTAGCAGTGACCGCCACCATGGCTGCCGCAGCCGCCGTGAAGGCTCAGGAGAAGACCGTAGACGGCGGTCTGGCCGTGATAGAAGATAAGAAAATCCCCGAGCGCGCGACGCGCATCGTGCCCCCCGGCGCCGTGAGCCTCGACAATCTGGCACACCACTGCACCGCATGTCAGCTCTGCGTGTCGGCCTGTCCGAACGGAGTGCTCCGCCCATCGACCGACCTTGAGACACTGATGCAACCAGAATCGTCGTATGAACGCGGCTACTGCCGGCCGGAGTGTACGCGCTGCTCGGAAGTGTGCCCGACCGGAGCAATCGTGCAGCTGACCAAAGCCGAGAAAGCCTCGACACAGATAGGCCACGCGGTGTGGGTGAAAGAAAACTGCGTGCCCCTGACCGACGGGGTAGAATGCGGCAACTGCGCGCGCCACTGTCCCACAGGAGCCATCCAGATGGTGGAATCGGTGGAGGGCGACGAAACGTCGCCGAAAATCCCGGTGGTCAACACAGAGCGATGTATCGGATGCGGCGCGTGCGAGAACCTTTGTCCGTCGCGTCCGTTCAGCGCCATCTACGTAGAAGGACTCGAACGCCACCGCATTGTCTAATCAAGAATCTTTCGCATGATGAAAAATATCATAAACAGACGTGATTTTCTGAAACGTCTCGGGCTCGGAGCAACCGTCACGGGAGTGGCCCTCGCCGGATGTGACTCCAAGACCAAAGGCGGCCGCACGGTGACACATCGCAGCGGCGCGCCTGCCATAGAAGGGGAAATGACTTATCGCACAAACCCCAAAACCGGCCAACAGGTGTCGATACTCGGCTACGGCTGCATGCGCTGGCCCACGATAGACGAACGCGTGTCGAAAGAACATGCCGGCGAGATTGACCAAGAGGCGGTCAACGACCTGGTGGACACTGCAATGGCCAACGGAGTGAACTACTTCGACACGTCGCCCGCCTACTGCAAAGGTCTGTCGGAGCGCACAACGGGTATAGCCCTCAGCCGCCACCCGCGCGACAGCTACTTCATAGCCACGAAACTCTCGAACTTCGCGCCCTCGACGTGGAGCCGCGAGGCCTCGATGGCCATGTATAAGAATTCGTTCAAAGAACTTCAGACCGACTACATCGACTACTACCTGCTCCATGCAATCGGCATGGGCGACGGCATGAACGATTTCAACCACCGCTACATCGAGAACGGCATGCTCGACTTCCTGCTGGCCGAGCGCGAGGCCGGACGAATCAAAAATCTCGGTTTCTCCTATCACGGAGACATCGAGGTGTTCGACTACCTGCTGGCCAACCATGACAAGTATAAGTGGGACTTCGTGCAAATCCAGCTCAACTACGTAGACTGGAAGCACGCCAAAGAGATGAACCCGCGCAACACCAACGCGGAGTATCTCTACGGCGAGCTTGAGAAACGCGGCATTCCCGCCGTAATCATGGAGCCGCTTCTTGGAGGACGTCTGTCGAACGTGCCCGACCACATCGTGAAGCGTCTGAAGCAGAAAGAGCCGGAGCGCAGCGTGGCCTCGTGGGCGTTCAGATATGCCGGGACCCACCCCGGAGTGCTCACCGTGCTGAGCGGCATGACCTACAAGAACCACCTGATGGACAACCTCAGCACCTACTGTCCGCTGAAACCGCTTGATGCCGGCGAACTCGACTTCCTCTATGCGACGGCCGACCTGATGGTGCAGTATCCCACCATCGCGTGCAACGACTGCAAGTATTGTATGCCGTGTCCCTATGGCATCGACATCCCCTCAATCCTGACACATTATAATAAATGTGTCAACGAAGGCAATGTGGCCGCCTCGTCGCAGAGCGAGAACTATCGCGAGGCGCGCAGGGTGTTTCTCATAGGCTACGACCGCAGCGTGCCCCGATTGCGTCAGGCCAGCCATTGCATCGGATGCAAACAATGCGTGTCCCACTGCCCGCAGCAAATCGACATACCCGGCGAACTGCACAGAATAGACAAGTTCGTTGAAAATCTGAAACAAGAAACATTAAGTTAGTTCTAAGTATGTGTTCGAAATTACTTAATGCATTGGCTCATGAATTCTGAGGCGAACTTTCTAATTCGGCTTCAGTTGTTATGGAACCCCATAACGCCTTCAGCCGAATGCAAAATTTCATCCACATACTTCATAATCCAACACAACAAATAATTTCGAACACATACTTAAAAAATATAAGTGATGAAAAATAAATGAAAGTTATTTTTCTCACTTACTTATCCTGAATATGGAATACCGACAGTTAGGCAACACCGGCCTCGAAGTGAGCGCGATAGCCTTAGGGTGTGAAGGTCTGCTCGGAAAAACCGCCGATGAGGTGAAAGCCGAAATGGACTTTGCCATTTCGCGCGGCATCAACTTCATTGACCTTTATTCGCCAAATCCGGAACTTCGCACCAACATCGGCCACGCACTCCGCGGACGGCGCGAGAATTTCGTGATTCAAGGTCATCTCTCGACGGTGTGGGAGAACGACCAATACCTGCGCACGCGCGATGTGGCCAAAATCGTGCCCGCTTTCGAAAAGCAGCTCGCCGAACTCGATACCGCCTACCTCGACATCGGCATGATACATTACGTCGACGCCGAGGATGATTATGAAAAGGTGATGAACGGCGAAATCATCCGGCTGGCCCAAGAACTGAAAGCAGCCGGAAAGATACGCCACATAGGCATGAGCAGCCACAATCCGGTTGTGGCCCGAAAGGCTGTGGAGTCGGGGCTTATCGAAGTGCTGATGTTTTCGATTAATCCCGCCTACGACCTTCAACCCCCGAGCGAAAACGTAGACGACCTCTTCGATGAGGCCACCTTCGCGCAGGCACGCCACAACATCGACCCCGAGCGCGAACACCTCTATGAGCTTTGTGCGCGCAACGGCGTGGGCATCGACGTGATGAAAGTCTATGGAGGGGGCGACCTTCTGAGCCCCGAGCGTTCGCCGTTTGGCAAAGCCATGACTCCGGCCCAGGCCATAGAATACTGCCTGACCCGTCCCGCAGTAGCCGCCGTGATGATAGGAGCGCATAGCAAAGCCGAAATAGAGGAGGCGTTGAAATGGTGTGAGGCTTCGGCCGCAGAGCGCGACTACACACCGGTGTTGGAAGGGCACGAGCGTTTTTCGTGGAACGGCCATTGCATGTATTGCGGCCACTGCGCGCCCTGCACCGCGAAAATCGACATTGCCGCAGTCAACAAGTTTTATAACCTCACCGAAGCGCAGGGAATCATACCCGAAACCGTGCGCGAGCACTACAAAGTGCTAAGCCACCACGCATCGGAGTGTGTGGAGTGTGGCGCGTGCGAGAAACGTTGTCCGTTTGGCGTAGAAATCATCAAAGGCATGAGGCTCGCCGCCGAACGATTCGGATACTAAACAGCCTTTTTGAAATGGATAATTCAGTTTCAATGACGAACCTTGTGGAGCGTCTGCACGCCGAAGGATGCTCGTGTGTCATCTTCAACCACGGCGAAGTGAGTTGCTGCCGGGAGCGCGGAGTACGTGACCTGCTCCATCTGCTCAAAACCGACCGCTCACGACTTGACGGAGCCGCTGTGGCCGACAAAGTAGTAGGCAAAGGCGCTGCCGCGCTGATGCTTCTGGGAGGCGTGAAGGCCGTCTATGCCGACGTAATCAGCGAGCCGGCTCTAGAGCTTTTCGAAGGGAGCGGGGTAGAGGTGAGCTTCGGGAAACGCGTGCCAAACATCATCAACCGTGCCGGCACCGGAGTCTGTCCCGTCGAAACGCTCTGCCGCGACTGCCTGACAGCCGAGGAATGTCTGCCGCTCATCGAACGATTTGTCGAAGAAATGTCCCGAAAAAATAAGTAAGAAATATGCAAACTACAATCAAACTTCAATCGCTGCCTTTCAGCAGCAGCAAGACCTATCTGGTAGCCACATTATTCATCTTGGGCAATCTCGTGATGCCGCAGTTGTTTCACCTCGTGCCTCAGGGCGGAGTGACGTGGCTGCCAATCTACTTTTTCACCCTCGTGGCAGCCTATAAATTCGGCTGGCGTGCCGGACTACTCACCGCACTCGCGTCGCCCGTGGCTAATGCCCTGCTGTTCGGAATGCCTGCCGTGGCCGCTCTGCCTGCCATCATGCTCAAGTCTGTGCTTCTCGCAGTCATGGCCGGCGCAGCCGCATCGCGCTTCAAAAAGGCTTCCGTCTTGGCATTAGTGGCCGTGGTGCTCGGCTATCAGGCCGTCGGCACGCTTGGCGAATGGGTGATGAAAGGCGATTTCTTCCTTGCCTGTCAGGATTTCCGCATCGGCATCCCCGGCATGTTGCTCCAGATTTTCGGCGGATGGTTTGTGATAAACCGACTCCGCGGCTAAGCCCCGCGACATAAGGGTTTTGATATTTTCTAAGAGGCATGCACTCGTGTGTGCCTCTGATTTTTTTGAAAAATCGGGGCAGTTGTTTGGAAAAATGATATGAATATCGTAATTTTGCAAGCATATTTCGAATAGTACATGGATTATAATAGCAAATAGATAATTCATTCACATTTTAAACTCTTATATCAATGTTACAGAGAAAACTCAATTGGGGCTGGTTGACAGTCTTTCTGCTAATGCTTGCAGTGAGCATTGTCGGGTGTTTCGTCACCCCTGAAGAAGGCATCTTCGACATGCCCAACTCCCACCTCTTCGCCAACGTAGCCTGGATGATCACCGCCACAATCTTCGTGCTGATGATGACTCCGGGTCTTTCTTTTTTCTACGGGGGCATGGTCAGAGTGAAGAACGTGATTTCGACGATGCTCCAAAGTTTCATCGTGATGGGCGTGGTGAGTGTGGTCTGGGTGATTTTCGGCTTCTCCCTCGCATTCGGTCAAGACATCGCCCATGTGTTTGGCAATCCCGCGACGTTCTTCATGTTTGACAACGTCGGAGTGACAAACGTGACCGACGCCGCAAATGAATGGACTCAGATTGGTATAGCCACCACAACGATACCTCTGGCACTGTTTGCCCTGTTTCAGATGAAATTTGCCATTATCACACCCTCGCTTATCACAGGCTCGTTTGCCGAGCGAGTCCACTTCGCCGGATATCTTCTCTTCATGGTGTTATGGACCATATTGGTCTATTGCCCGTTGGCCCACTGCACGTGGCACCCCGACGGACTCTTCGGCCTGATGCACGTCCACGACTACGCCGGAGGCATCGTGGTACACGCGGCTTCAGGTATCGCCGCACTGGCCGGCGCGCTCTTCCTCGGCAAACGCACCGAGCGCCATCAGTCACGTCCCGCCAACGTGCCATTCGTGCTCCTCGGAGCGGCCCTGCTGTGGCTCGGCTGGTTTGGCTTCAACGGCGGCTCCTCGCTTGCAGCCGACGGCATAGCGATATCGGCGTTTCTCAACACCAACACAGCCGCCGCCACTGCAATGGTAGTGTGGATTGCGATGGACGGAATGCGCGGCCACAAGCCGTCGGCGATGGGTGCGGCAATCGGCGCTGTTGTCGGGCTTGTCGCCATCACTCCTATGGCCGGCTGGGTGAGTGTAGGGCAGAGTGTCTGCATAGCTTTCATCATCACGGTGTGCTGCAACATGGCTTGCTCGTGGAAAGGCTACGGCCATATGCTCGACGATGCACTCGACGTGTTTCCCACCCACGGTCTGGGCGGCATCATAGGCACCGTGCTCACCGGCATTTTCGCCTACGATTTCTTTGCGGCCGAAGATGCCGAAATGATTAGTCGCAACGAATTTTTCTGGAATCATATCCTCGTGCTCCTGATGGTGTTTGCCTACACGTTTGTGGTGAGCTACATTCTCTATTGGCTCACCGACAAAATCATTCCGATGCGCGTGAGCCGACAGAACGAGGAAATAGGTCTCGACCGCTCGCAGCACGATGAAATCTATGGTGGCGAAACGGGACTTGCCGAAGATTCGATGAGCCTCGACGATTGGTATCGGAAGATGGAATAAAACGATTAGATGAATACCCGATGGCGGAAATTGGATAGCGACAGCTGTCCGGTTTCCGCTATTTTCGTGAAGTCTCTCCGTCTTTCCGACCCACTACAAGAAACGAAGCTCCGGGCATCACTGCCGGGAGCTCCGCGAGTTGCTTGAAAAAACTGTTTATGTTTTGAGATTTATCTCTGTGCCTGTGTCGTCTATTCCTCAGCGACCGCCTGCCTTTGATGAGTCTGCATCGCCCCCGACATTGATGAGCTTGTTGGCCTTGTTCTTCTGTCGTCCCCACTGGAAGTTGAAATTGACTGCAAGGTAGAAGAGGCGCATGTCGGAGCGCACATGTTTGATATTACGGTTGTATTGACTAAGCGATTTCGAGCCTTTCTCATACTTGCCGAACGGCATGATGCACCCCAGCGAAAAGTTCCAGTGCTTGACATTGTAGGTGAGGTCGACGTGGCTGAGGTTTTCGCCCCATGAAATCTGTTCGCCCCAGAGGTCGCGTTGCGAACGGATGTATTGAGCCGCGAGCGTAAACCCCCAGTGTCTGAGCTGCACCACACCATAACCGCTCCACGCATTGGATGTGAGATTGTAGCCCGTGCCGCGCATACGCTCGGCGCGCCATTGCACGTAGCCGCTCAGGTCCAGCCAACCGGGGATTACTTCTATCTGAGGGGAGAGGAAGAATGAGAGGTTTTGCAGACCGCGGCTGTTTTCGTAGGTGGTTACGAGATTGTCGCCTTCCCAAAACAGCAGAGGGGTGATTGCGTCGGGCGAAGAGAATGCTCGCACGCCAAACTGAGCATAGACTCGCGGCAGGCGGAAGTTGTAGCGCAGCGTGAGCATGTAACTCGTGGCTGTCTTGATGTTGGCGTTGCCCACGCGCCATTGAAAGCCGTCGATTTGTTGAGGTGTGGGGTTGGTCTCGGCGAGAGAGGGGGTAGATTGCCACGACTCGAAGTTGAGGCGGAATTGATGGGCGTCGTTGAGGCGGTAGGACAGCGCGGCCTGGGGTCGGATGTTCCACGAACTGTTGCCGAGGTCGGTCTCGCGGAAGAGGAAATCGGTGTATTGTGCGCCGAGTCCTGCCGTGAAAGTGAAGCGGTTGAGACGCTGAAAGTATTCCGCGAAGAAGTAAACCTTGTCCTGGCGCTGATGAAACACCTCTCCGCCGAGGTTTTCGTAGGTCGAACGGTTGCGGTTGGCCGTGTAAGACGCGCCCGCTGTCAGTCGCGACTTGCTCCAGTTTTTGATGTAGTCGGCCTCGATGGCATAGAGTTGGTTGCGGTCGCGGATGTCGGTATGCACGTCGGTGAGGAGGTCGAAAGCTCCCGGGCGTTGCTCTACATAGTCGGAGTAAGTGCGACCGTCGTAGTACTGACCCTTGAAGTCGACCACGAGGATTTGGTTTGCCGTGAGATGCTGCTCCAGATAGGCCGAGAGGGTGGGACGGGTGCCTTTGCTGCCGTCGCTCTCCGTGAGAAGAAAGTCGTCGGGCGAAGTGCTTGCGGTGACGAGGCCGTGATAGACGTTCTTCGATGAGGGTTCGTGCATTCCGCGTGCCTCGACCACTAAAATCGTAGTGTCGGACTTGATGTAATTATACGAGGCCCAGAACTGTCCGTAAGAATTGTCGAGATGTCCGCCCTGAGGAGTCTCGCGGCGTGTGAAGGTTTCGCCGTCAGGCTTGCGGAACGTTTCCTCAAACGTGCGGTAGACTTTGAGATTTTGGGTGAGTTTGTAGTAGGCGCCGACTTCTATCTGCGACCGACCGGAGTTGAGTTTCACACTGGCGTTGTAGTTGCCGAAGGCATCGTTGACCGCCTGCATGACGTTTCCCATCACCGCCCCGCCGACTGTCGGGTTGGTCACGATGAAATTGAGCACCGTCGTGGCGCCGTTGTATCGCAAGCCGGGGTTTTCTATCCATTCGACGCGCTTTATGGTTTCCGGAAGAAGATTTCTCACCTGCTCGACAGTAGCCACGCGCCCGTTGATGCGCACCTGCACAGCCGCTCCCGCCGAGGTGATTGTGCCGAGAGCGTCGTTCACCGAAAGCGACGGAATCATAAGATTTGCGAGAAGCTGCACTCCGTTTTTGGCATTGTCTGTAGCGCTCTGCGACGGATGGTAGACATCCATATCGGCGCGGTGTATCACCTTGGGCGCCTCTATTACGATTTCGCCCAGCTCCTGCGCCGCTATGCTGTCGGGCAGTTCGGTTTGGGCTGATGCGACTGCACACGACAATGCGGCAAGGAGGAGGGGAAGACCTGATTTCATTGTCTGAGTTTTCATACTGCAAAGTTACGACGAAAACACCGCCCGTGCCATACCCAAAAGGGTACGTTTGCACCACGTCGGCAGCCTTGACATACTTTTTTAGATAAGTTTGTTGTTTGTGGCGGCGATGATGGCCTCCGAAATGTTTCGCACACCGAGTTTGTCGAATATCTGTCGGCGGTATTTCTTGACGGTGTCGGCCGACAGACACATTTTGTCGGCAATCTCGGCCATGGTGAACCCCTGGATTGAAAGCGTGATGACCGATTTTTCGCCTTCAGTGAGCGAGGGCATCGTCCGCTTGTCCCAGCGGCGGGTCACGCGGTTGTAGACGAAGAAGTCGGGCGACCCTGTACGATGGAGTTCGATATGGCCTGCGCTGGTGTGGCTTGACACCGAGACCACGCAGAGAGCAAGCCACACACGTCCGTCGGAGGTCAGCGCGAGAGGCGTGAGCTTGTGGTTTATCAGAATGGGTGTGCCCCCCTCGCCGATGATGTGGAAATCATATTGTATGAACCAATCCCGGCGCTCGTCTGTAGGGATTGATTCGAAAAACGAAAAACCGGCGCGGTTGATGTCGAGCAACAACGATTGCTCCTCGGCGGGAACGTGCTCGATGTAGAAACGGTAGCCCAACTCCTTGACCCGCTCGGGCGACAGGCCGCAGAGGAGCATTGGGTTGGGCGAAACGTAGAGGAAATTTTGGCGGAAGTAATCGATGATGTAGACGCTCTGATAACCGGAGCGCGCGAACGCCTCGGCCGAGCGGATGAAGTCGGCTGTACGGCTGTAGTCAAGCTCCTCGGCGAGTTTCACCTCATTGAGAGGTATGAAGAAATCCTCAGTTCTTTTGTCCATAATCATTAGCTCCTAAGCGGCGGAGTCGCGATAGTTTTATAACGGCAAAATTAGCGAATTTCCTCCAAACCGAATATGACAAAAGTCACAAAACACCCGACGGCCTGATAGAATCAGCCCGCCGGCATCAGGCGTGGCGCAGGAAAAAAGACTTACCGGATGCTTTCTATCAGGCGGTAGACACGTGTGCCTGTTGTCTGAGGCCATCGGTCTGAGGGATTGGTGTCTAAGTCACGAGCTATCGTAATCGCCCGGTCAATGTTGGGCAGCAACGACACCGCGTCATAATTAGATTCGTTATAAGAGCCGAGCAAATCGCGCATACGTTTTTTCAGCCATGTCACACCGGCACTGTTTTTCCTGTTGGCCGTAAGCTCGGCAATGGTTTCCCCGTCATAGGTCCTGATATCTTCGAGGTGGAGCAAAAGCCATAATTCAAAACATGGATTGCTCATGCAGAAATTCAGATGGGAGTTTTGTGCGCAAAGTCGCGCAACGCTTGAAAGCATGCGGTCGTGCCAGCGGTCGCGGTCGATTACAAGCCACAATTCATCGTCGTCCTCGATATTGTAATGGCGCATGAACTCGGCTATCTGAGCATGGACTTTTTCAGGTGAAGATTCGTTTGTATCACGTTCCAATATCTCGACATGCACGTTGGGCGCCCGCAAATTGTCTCTCACGGCCGAAAAATAAATAGCTTCGGAGCATCGGCCCTCGCTCGCGATAACCACCAACCGAGCGGAGCGCACTCCCTCCAGTCTGACAAAATCCTTACGCTTTCTCATTTTCCTCCCAATTAAGAGTTTCAATCGGGGCAAAGAAGGGTATGGCGCTGTAGCGGCCTTGGAGGTAGCCTTTCCGAACGTTTTCCCGCGGTTTGTATTCGGCGAGCGAGACCGGTCGGGAAGCGCCGTTACCATCTTTTTCGATGAACCAAACTTCGTCGGCGCGAATTATTTCCAGATTAAGAAGATTGCTTTCGTGGGTGGAAATTATCAGTTGAGTGTCTTTGTCGGGGGTGAGGTCATGCAGGTAGCACTCGATAAGTTTCTGCGACAGAAGCGGGTGCATACTTCTGTCAAGCTCATCAATCAGGTAGTCTGTCTCGTTTTTACGAAGGTCAATCAGCATCGGAATGAAGTCGAGAAGTCTGATGGTGCCGTCTGATTCCTCGTCCATTTCAAAGACCACTTCTTCATCTGTGTCATTCTTATGCACGGCTTTCTGTTTGAAAATCTGATAGGTGCCGTCTTCTTTAAAATCGAAGAAAAAACATTCGTTACTGCCCGGGGTTGCGACGAGCGAGGTGCGCCCGGGGGTGGAGTTTGCGATAATCGCATCCAGCAGTGTCTCCGGCAGATTGGTCTCTTCCTTCGACCTTACGGGAAACCGTCTGATATCCACTATGCCTGTGTTGAAATAGTTCAGCAACCGTCGGGTGGCATCGTGAAAACTCTCGTCTTGCTCGGCGCCAAATGATATCCCCCTGAAACGTGTCTCAGGAAAAATGATGTGAAGCCCGGTAGCAAACCATTCGTGTGCAGCGTTAATTGCGCTCAGACCTTTGCCGTTGCGTTCAACGTATTCCGACAGAAAACTTTTCTTCAAGGGCGTGCCCTCGCCGAGAAACTTAACGAATTGAGTTGCCGTGCCATCCTCTTTGATATCGCCAAAATCAAAGAGGTTTCCGCTACTGTCTGTCTTTCGGGTAAATATGAGTTTGTCGGAACGGCTGTTGATTTCGTAGAGCCATTCTTCTTTGAGCACTTGATGTGTAAACTCTATTCCGTATGCAAAGTAACGGCCACGATACTTGAATTCCACCTCGAGTTTCGAGATGGGTTTGACGGGTGTGGTAAGTTTGAACGCCTCGAAGTCGCCGCTCGGAAAGCGCCCCAACGCTATCTGCTGGAGTAACGACAGAGCTTTTATAACGTTGCTTTTCCCTGACGCATTTGCTCCGTAGATTACTCCGAACCTCAGCGCCGAGATGTCGTCACGCTTTAGCGCCCGGCTGACGTGTGACGAGTGGACGGAACTCTTGCCGGCTACAAAGCTGATAGACGTTTCTTTTTCGAACGAATAAATGTTTTCGAAGGTTGCTCTAAGTATCATGCCGTGTCGGATTTTTACATTGTTTTTGCAAAGATACGACATTAAGGCCTAAATTCAAAATGTTTTTGGTCACGAAGTCTACTTATTTTGAAAAAATCCCCGACGGGCGAATGTGGCGCTCCGTCGGGGACTGAGGTATTTCTTGGTTGGGAAGGGTAGTGTTATTTACCCTCGCGGTAGTTGTTGACCACGACGCGGTTGTCGCGGAAGGTGTCGTAGGTGCTTTTGCCGAGGCCGTTTATCACGAAGCCGAAGCCGCGTTTGCCGCCGTTAGACAGCGAGTTGTTGCAGGCGTGATAGACGTTGACCCCCTCCGCATCGGGCACTTCGATGGAGTTTTCGATACGGATTTCATTGACCAGCACATCGTAGATACCCAAGGCTGCAGCGAAATGGTTTTTCACTCCGTCGCTCACCTTGTAGGCCGCATAGCCGGGGCGCGTGCCGTTTTCGCTCATGTAGTGGGCTTGGGTGGGCGAGTCGTAGGGAGTCTCGCATTGGTAGAAATACATGCGTCCGCGTTCACCGTTCCAAAGTGTCTGGTATTCCTGAAAATGCTCGTTGAAGAGACCGTAGACGGTCACGTCGTCGCCGTTGACCACGAGGCCGTTGGGAGCGGTGTTGACCGCCCAGCCCACGCTGCCGCGCACGCCATGGTCGGCACGCCATATCCAGAAGTGGTCGCCCACGACGTTGTTGCTGTTGATTTCGACCGCGCGGTCAACGTGCACCGGATTGGGACGGAAACCGCCGATGCGGAAGAAGAGGTCGGAGAGAAGAACGGGCGCTCCCTCGTGTGAGACAGAGGTTTTCTCTTTGCCAACTTTAAGCAGTGTGTCAGAGCTGTAATGGGCGTCGAAGAGCAGCGAAGCGACGGCCACGTTGTCTACGTCGTCTATCACGATGGCCCCCTCGCTGTTGTTTTCGCCGGGGATAAGTGTGGCCCAGCCTATGCCGAGCACAACGGTGCCGGGGCGGGTGATGCGGAGCGGTTCGTCGAGCGTAAACATTCCCGGCGTAATGAGCAGGTTTTTGCCGGCGGCGAGGGCGGCGTTCATCTCGGCAGAGGTTGCGCCCGGTTTAACCACTTCGAACGTATCGAGCAGGTCGAGGTATTCGCCTTTGCCGGGATTGCCGAGTGCGTATGACACGCCTTTGGCCTCACTGCGGAAGGCGGGGCGGAACACTTTGTAGCGCCCGTCGTCGCCAAGACAAAGGAAGGGCTTCTCGGCTATCAGAGGGGTGGTCTCTATCACGGTGACGTTGCCGCCCTCGTCCCAGTTGTTGCGATAGGTGGCCATGTCTGCTTCCGGGCCGAACTCTACGCCTTGAAAACAATAATTGTATTTCTCCTCGCGGAAGTTGCCGCGGCCTTTGTTGAGGATGGAGTTTCGGTAATACCACTGTTGCTGATGGTCTGACCCGGCGGGAGCGTCGAAACGGCAGTCGGCTGCATAGCCGCCGCTCACCCATCCGTTGCCCCATTGTGTGCGCAGGGTGCGGTTTGAGTAGACACGGCGCATGGGGGCTGCCTGCGAGACGGCCCACTTGAAGGTCTCCGGTTCGTCGTAGGTCTCCGGCCCGACCACCGACAGGTTTTCTGCCGAGCGCCAGAATGTGCATGTGCCGTTGCCTTCGCGCAGGTGGGGAGGCGTATGGATGTTCGACACTTCTACCTCGTAGGGTGTCGAGCCCAGGCCGGCTATATGAATGTAGAAGGGCACGTTGATTAACCCCGCCTCGCGGTAGTCGCCCGGTTTGAACACCAGCGCGTAGCGGTCGGCATCCATCTCGTGGCCGAAGAGACGCCGGTCTATCATGGCGGCGGTGGCTGCCACGGAGTCCATGTTGTCGGTCGGTGAGAAGACTATGATTTTGTCGCCGAAAAGCTGTCGGTCAAATGAAATTGTGTCGATGACCACCCCCTTGGCGTCTACAATCCTGTAATATGCCCCGGTGGGTTTCACTTTGTCAGTATCCGTGAATCGGGCTTCGCGTGTTTCTCCGATTTTGGTATAATGGCTCCATTTGCCTTCGGCGCGCTCTATGGCGAAGGGCGTCGGGTGTCCCTTTGCGATGTCGGCGAAGTCTAACGCCGTCGTGCCGTCGTTGTGTGGGACGACGGTCCACGCGCCTGCAGTGAGCCGGATGGCCGCGGTCAGTGTGATGATGAATATTTTTTTCATTTGTAGCGTGATTGGGTAAGGTGATGCGCCGCCGCCCGTACGGCGGCCTCGCTCCTACAAAGGTAGTGAAAAAACATCAGCCGCGAGGGTTGAGGTAAAGTCGCCGTCCTCTACGGCATCTCGAAATCACGCCCGCCACAGGCGTTTCTCACCACGACTGCGCTCATCTCCCTAACGTTGTCAGCCGAAAAGAAGACTCTTTCCGGTAAACAGCTCAAACGCTTGTCAATTAGATGCTTTGAAGTTGAATATCGGTCGTATTATCGTGTCGATTTTCACCGTGTCGCCGATGTTCGCGATAATTTCCTCGGCCGGTTTGTAGGCCATAGGCGACTCGTCACGGGTAAAATCATTCACCGTCTCCGAGTAAATCCCCTCCATCGACTTTTCAAACTCCTCCATGCTGATTTTTGCGTAGGCCTGCGCGCGGCTCAGCACTCGCCCCGCTCCGTGAGGCGCCGACCGGTTCCAGTCGGGATTTCCCTTCCCGGTGCAAATCAGCGAGCCGTCGCGCATGTTGAGCGGGATGATGCAGCGCTCTCCCTCTGCCGCCGAGATGGCGCCCTTGCGGATGATGTTGTCGTCGCTGATGTAATTGTGTATCGACTCGAATTCCTCCGTCGGGCTCACCCCCTCGAAGTATCTCATAAGCAGCATGGCTATCAACCGGCGGTTGAGTACCGCCCATCGCTGACACAGACGCATGTCGTGCAGATACCTCTCGCGTTCCTCGCTTTCTACATAGCACAGCGCCTCGGGAAGCGACGGCTTCGCCTCTGCTCGCTCCTTACGCATCTTTTTTAACACACTTTGCAGCTCCGAGCGTCGTCCCGCAGCTTTGTATTCTTCGATAGTCCGCTTGACCGTCTCCTCAAACTCGTCTGCCCCCTCGGTGAGATGCCCCACAGCTTTTGCCTGATAGATGTCGGCCACCTGTTTGCCGAGATTGCGCGAGCCGGTGTGTATCACCAGATAGACGTTCGCCTCGTCATCCTTGTCGAGTTCGATGAAATGATTTCCCCCGCCGAGTGTGCCTATCGACTTGTTGATGCGCCCCGTGTCCTTCAGCTCGCGATAGCAGTGGAGTTCGGTCACGAGCTTCTTCGCCTCGCGATAAATATCCATCTCTTCACCTCGCAGCGGAGTGAAACCGAAACGCTCTTCTCGGGCTATCTTGCCCGACGGCACATTGAGGCGGATATGCTCGCTCAACCCCGGGAAATCTATCTCTCCGAGCTTTCCCAGATTAAGCACACGCATCCCGCACCCGATGTCCACCCCGACGATGTTGGGTATCACCTTGTCGCCAAGGTCACCCGTGAACCCTATCACACACCCCGCCCCGGCATGCACATCGGGCATCACGCGGATTTTCTTGTCTGCGAAAACATCTATCCTAAGCAATTCCTTAATCTGCTCAAGCGCCGTCGCCTCGATATTGTCCGTGAAAATCTTCACATCGTAACCTTCTATTCGTTTCATATCAGTGTCATTTAAGTAAGTGAGAAAAATAAATGAACAGATAAAAGGAAGTTATTTTTGAGATGGTTTGGGGCTTGAGTGAAGAAGCATAGCGAGCTATGCGCCTGAACGAAAGGCTCAAAGCATCCAAAAAGAACGAGTTTTATTGTTCAAGAATTTTTCTTTACATATATCGTTTTATTTTTAGAACTTACTTATAGTTTACGATGCAAAGTTACACCCCCTCTGCGCAACCATCCTGCGCACTTCAAAATATTTGCAATTTCCTGAACAAAAAACATCAGGAATGAGCGTTAATCTGATTTAGATACTACTTTAAGAGCACTTTTTTCTAAGCCTCCTTCCATCCGTTGCTTTATCGCGAGTATGAATCCCTCGATGTCTCTCGGGTTGAAATAGACAGGAAAGACACTTTTTATCCAGGCGCGATTGAATGTTATTAGCACACCCTTTGGCGGAAATAACTCATACCCCTTGTTATTCAAAGCCAAAGGATATTTCGGATGTTTCTGTTTAACTTGTTCGAGCGTAACTTCTTCAATCTTCGATATTTCTTTTATTGGATACTCTATTTCGGTCCTGCCTTTGTAGACACATATCAACCTATTCTCTGTAATCGTGAAATAGCTCTCCCTTACCAACCTTCTCTCAAAGTAAATTCCGAAGATCGCTGTAAGAAGTACTGTCAGGTTAATTGCGAAGATTATCCATCCTGCTACATCATTAATACCGACACAGCATGTCAGTAAAATTGGGAGAATAACTAATAAAATTATCGTCCATTCATTGCTTCTTACAGCTTTCTCTGAAAAATCAAGCTCAAACTTCTGATTTTCACCCATTGATTCCATATTCAAATTCGCGCATTACGAGGTTTACCGTCATATCAACCATACAAAATTTCACGATTAGGATAACGCAAAGGTACAAATTTTTGCGATTATAACCGCGATTTTTACAAAAAACTGCGATTAAGACTCTATCTGACTTACTCAAAAGACCTCTCTATGATTTGCAGTTTCCCTTGAGTCGGCTCCTCGTAAGCGTTGCAGGAAGCAAGGTAGTTTTTCAATTCTGTGAAGTCTGTACCATATAGGTTGTCGCTGAATTGATGGAGTTTCGTCATTACGTTTATGTATGCCAGAGGGTCTTTGTGTCGGGTCAGTTTTCGCAAAGCGAGAATGTAGTCCTCACGGAATACAGTCGGGACAATGATACGCGACTGCTCGGCACGCACAAGTTCTGCATTCATCATCACACGGGCGATGCGTCCGTTGCCGTCATTGAACGGATGGACTTCGCTTATCATGAACATCATGAATATTGCTCTCGCAAATGGGTCGGTCAAGGCTGCATAATACTTGAAACCCTGCGAGAGTGTTCCTTTCACGAGCTGATTATCTACAAACTCCGTCATTCCGGCACGATTGTTCTTCGTTTTGAAAATACCGGGATTCATGTGCGGTCGTCCTTCAAGCAATACGCTATGTCTGTGACTTAAAATCGCAAACAATTCGTCCGGCGATGTCGGGGTTTTCATCATTTCCGAGCGGTTTGACAGCACCTTGAAAGTTCCGAGTATGTCATGTGAGTCCTCATCACGTCTTGGCATAGGAATACCTGAGTCCACAATCGCCTTAGCCTCATCAATCTCAAACTCGGTCCCCTCTATGTAATTTGAGAAATAGCTCTCAAAAAAGGAGAACAGACGGAAAGACTCCTCATCGGTATTGCGGTTGTTGCGTATCACGAAATACCTGTCCTTTATAGCGTCAAATAGCACCTCAAACAATTCTACTCTTGTCCTGTCAAACGGACTTCCCGCTGCAAGAGCTTTCGCGGAGTCTGTCGACAACACATTCGCATCATGTGTTGAAAGCAATGCTGAGATAATGCTGTTGAGTTTCGCAAATTCAGCTTGCATATCCAAATCTTCGGCTACTCTCCTTAGTTCATCTCGATATTGATTGAGACGGTCTTCACCTCCTGTCAGAAGAATCTGTTCAAGTTTATTTTCGATTACACTGACGGGCAATACACGCGATTCGTCACCGAATTTGCGTGACACCTGCATGTTTTCAAGCATGTATCTGTGTTCTCCCGAGATGTGCATACCCATGAACGGAATATCATGGGATGATGCCTTTGGTCCTTTTACAAAATTCAAGGTAATGCCCGGCAAGTCGGTCACTCGCCTTGTAGTTGAGTTTGTAAGGAAAAAGTCACCGGTTGCTGTCGGACGCATCTCTTTGGCGCTCCGGTGACTTATCAACGCATCAGGGTAGCGGTAAACAAGTATATCCATGAGGTTGCGACGCACGATGTTTTCCAGACTGTCTATGAGGTTGGTAGTATAAATTCGTGGTGCCACCTTACGCAGTTCGCCCTCTTTCTCCTTCTTACTGAGCACACGCGAAATGTTCGGGTCTGACGAACCGAAAATAATCTCTTTTTTGGTGTCTACTTTTACTGCCATACAAAATTTCACGATTAGGATGACGCAAAGGTACAAATTTTTGCGATTATAACCGCGATTTTTACAAAAAACTGCGATTAAGGACCTGCTTCCCCTCCATCAATGGTATTTTTGCCCAAGAATCTGATGTAACTGAAATCCCCGTCCGCTTGCTGCATTCCGCTAACGAAAAGCCCGGAGGGTGACGATGAATTTCAGCTCATCGTCACCCTCTGATTCTATACTTATTCTCTCGCGCTCATAATTTTCAGGCTCACTGGGCCGTGAAGCCCCGATGGGAGCAGGGGCGAATCGGCCGTGAAAAACTTGTAACAACCCACCGTCTTGCGCCCCTTCGACGGACGCTGCGTGCCGTTGACAAGCCAGTCAGGATTTGACAAAAGATAACACCCTCCTTGAGAGCCTTGGAAATTTTGCCGCTCGCTCCATTCCAGGTCGTCGGGTTCGAGCTCGTCGCCTATCATGCGGTTGGCCCAAAGGTTCGTGACCGCTATCTCCACTACATTTGTTCCCGGCATCACGACGTCGGTTATGTCACATTCGAAAGGTGCTTTCCACAGAAGGGGCAGAGGCGTGCCGTTCACCTTGACGAAGGCCATGTCGTTCACTTCGCCGAGCGAAAGCACGAGCCTTCCGTTGTCGGCGGCAATCATTGAGCTGTCTACGTCGAGGGTACGCTTATAGAGTGCCGTTCCCGAGAAATAGTGTATGTCATGGTTGTCCGACTCGTCCCACGAGAAGAGGCTGTCGGTCTCGATTGTCCCGATTTCCGGAAATCTCACCGACCATCCGCCTTCGACGGGCATCGTTGCAGCCACCCTTATCTTCGTCTCCGCCGGAAGACTGCTCTCGCCCGGACGCACCACTATGAAACGCGACCCGAAGGGTTCAATCTCTACTGCAACTTCGGGCGATGTCGCGAGCGAATATCGTGAGCATGTGTAAGGGTTCCAGATTTCAGCGCCGCGCCCCGCGAAGTCGAATCTAAGCGTGTCCGTAGCCACGGTGTCGGCCTGATTGCACATGAAAATGATTTCCGTGTCACCGTCGGTGCGACGATAGGTCAGGAATTTCGTCATTTTGAGCTGCTCGGGCGCGGGGATGCCTTGTTGAAGCAGCGCCTGACAGCGGGCCATGTATCCGAACAGTTCTTTGGCTCCGCCGGCCATCCACCATGTCTGCCCCGGCACGAAATGCGTGCCCCATTGGCCGAACGACATTCCAGGAAGCGCCGCCGGCCACGGATTGGCGGCTCCGGCGTGGAGCATCATGCGGTTCACTCCAAGACAGAATGCACGGTCGCACATAGGTTTGATTGTGGCCGGACTGTCTTGCCATGCCCTGAGCGGCCAGCAGGTGAATGCCTCGGCCACGAGCAACGGCTTGCCGAGTTTGCGCATCGACGCCTCGTGGCGCACCATGTCTTTCCAACCCCACCTCGGCGGGTCTTGCCAAAATTCCGTCGCTATGTCGGCTCCCTCCGAGGCTCGCACGATTCTTTCGAAGTCTATGATGTGAAACGGTCGTTGATGGCCCGTGCCGTAAGGCTCGATGAGCATGTTGACGCCCGCTTCATGCGCTAATTGTGTCATATAGCCGTAGTAGTTTTCGGCCACGCAGTCTCTCACGGTCTCGCTCCAGTCGGCAAGAAATCGTGCCGTCTCCTCTTCGCTGCCGATGCGCTTCAGGCGCCCCGCCATGTAGGGCAGCCACGGGCGCAGGTCATAGCCCTTGCGTTTCTGAAATTCGTCGGGCAGCACGCGGCTCCACGTCTGGCCGCCCGCCTCGTAGCTGTCTATTTCAAAGTGGGTGAATGTCTTGCCTGCGTGCTCACCGGCCACTTCGAGCACCATCGACGGATATCCGTCCCAAAACGCCTTGACAGCCTCGCGGCTGAGTTTGTCACACTCCAGTCCGCGACCCGTTTCGGGCGACTGCGCATAGTTGGTCTTGCCGTTCGTGGTCTGACCGATGCGCATCACTCTGCTTCCTGCCGGGAGCGCCACGTCTGAAGGGAGTTCAAGCACCCCGGTCGAAGGGTCAAACCATCGGCTGAGGTCTACGATTTCCTCGTGTCGCGCGGTCGAATCTACAGGCACTGCCATCACGGCCACATCTTCGAAGTAGTCCCACTGTGGGTCAACCTCCGGCCGTGCGAGCACCACGCGGCCGCCCGAAGAGGGGAGTGGTGCCTCCGTGTAGACGAGCATCTGCATCGACTCCTCCGGTCTCACGGTGGGGTAGGCGCTCGACGACCATCCGGGACAGTTGTGTGTGCCGAACGTCAATCCGAGGCGAGCGCACTCGTCAAGACTCCAACGGAGCAACTGTTTCCAGTTGTCATTGCCGATGGCATTCTCCGGATTGCCCACGCGCATCTGCATCGGGCCTCCTATCTGAAAGTTCTGCACACCCGCCAACCCCGCATCTTTAAACGCTTTCAGGTCGCGGCTTATGCCCTCGCGTGTCACCATCCCGTCCATCCATTGCCAGATGATGAGCGGCTTCTGCTGCTCCGACGGCGAGAGAAATTGCTCTTCGAGCGTCCTGCTCTCCGCTGCTATCGACGTCGAGGCCACCACCGCGAGCGCCCCGGTCAGGATATGTCTTATTGTCGTCATTTTGCTTTGAGAAATTCTGTAATGTACTTCAAACTGAGTGTGAAATCTTCGCCCGAGAATCCATGCCCCGCTCCGCTTATCACCTTAAGACGTGCGTCCGGATAAAGCCCTACGGCTCGCTCCGAGTCGTTCAGCGGCACCACCGGGTCCTTGTCGCCGTGGATGATGAGGACAGGCCGCGTGTAAAGCCCCATCCCCGCGAAGGCATCCATGTCGCGCAACTCTGCGAAAAACCTCCGCCCGAGTGGCACTTTCCAGATATAAGTCGTGTCGGGGATTTCCTCTACCGAGCCATACCGCCCGTTGTGATGGTTTGGTATGCAAAACGCGGGATATTCGAGTATCAGTCGGTAAATCTTCTCGGGTGCTTTCGACGCTGCAAGTGCCGACACCAAGCCCCCTTGACTCCCGCCGAGCACCACTATCCGCGACCCATCCGTATCCTCCCGCGAAGCAAAGTAATCAATCACGGCCAAAAGGTCCGACTCCTCGTCGCGAATCGACATGTTGAGCGTATTGTTGTCGATAGCGCTCTCCGTCCCCCCGCAGGGAAAGTCAAACGTATAAGTCTGATAGCCCAACTCGCCCATCGGTTCGAAGTAGCTGCGCCCGTAGTGATGAGTCCCGTTAAATCCGTGAGCCAAAATCAATACAGGCATATTCACATCCTTCGCTCCCGCCGGTCGGTGATGGATTCCGAAGATGCGTCGCTCGCCGTTATTTATGATAAGCGTGTCGGTGGTCTGAGCCTTCAGCGAAGTTGTCAGTGCGCCCCCTAACACAAAAATTGCAAAGAGTTTTCGTAATAGTTTCATGGCATTCCGATTTTTGTGCAAATTTACAAAATTTTCCCCGCCTATTAATGCGATAATCGCCAAAATCGCCCCCGGTTGTGCAAGCCGTAGCCCGCACACCCGGAGACAACGTTCAGCATGAGCCTAAAACAAGGAGGGGTATAGTATGAAAGAACAGTCTTTGAAGTTTCGTCATTCCGGATATCCGGCATTCTGTTTGATGATGCCTCCCGCTTCGGTGATTACCGACTGTGGTATTGGATAGAGCACCATGTAGTCTTGCGCCTTGGCCCCGCGGGCAACAGCTCGCTTGATAAACTCGCCGTGACGGATGAGGTCTTCCCGGCGCACTCCTTCGCCGAAAAGTTCGCGGCCGCGCTCGGCAAGCAGGAACGAGCGGAAACTGTCTTTGTCGTTGGTGGCACTCTGTGGGATGCTTACCCCTGCACGGTCGGTCACCTGCTTGACGGCTGCTATCGCTTCCGATGTCGGACCGCTGATTTCATTGACGCTCTCGGCATAACTAAGCAGAATTTCAGCGTAGCGAATCACCGGCATCGACTTCTGACATCCGAAGTCATTAAACTGAGTGTCGGTATACTTGAGCGGTATTGCGAGACGCATTCCTGTGTTGCGGTCTTTTGTCGTCCCGGCATTTGTGGTATAGGAGCAAAGGATGGTGGCCTTGCGGGCATCGTTGTCCTCGAAGGTGTCATAGAACTCCCAGCGCATTCCGTAGGCCTGCCAACCTGCCTTGTAGTTATCCTCGCTGCCGCGGATGTATGAACTCCCGAGGTGATTGTAGCCTTTCTTGAAGTCATTGGGGAGCACTTCGGCCACATAATAGTTGTCTGATGCTGTGTTGGCGGGCACTGAGAAGATGTGCTCCGGCTGGCGGTCGTGGTTGAAGAGGTCTTCATAGTTGGCCACGAGTGTGTAGCCCATGCCCATCACCTTTTCGGCAGCCTCCTTGGCTTTGCTCCACTCATACTCGTGCATGTAGATTTTCACCAGGATTGACCACGCTACGCTCTTCGACATGCGTCCCCAGTTGGAATTGTCGTCGTTATACTTCACCGGGAATGACGACTCGTTTACGGCTGCGTTGAGGTCGTCAAGCATATAGCCCACATATTCCTCGTGCGTGGGGCGCGGGGTGATGGTGTTGTCCATCAACGTGGCCGCGTCGAGCTTTACATTCAGCGGACCGAACCAATCGAAAAGGAGATACATGTAGTAGGCCCGCAGCGTCTTGACTTCGGCAATGTAGCGGGCTCGCACTTCCTCGGTTCCTCCCGAGCTGAGTCCTATTTGATTGATTACATCAGTGGCTCTGGCCACGAAGCGGATGGCGTTGTAGGCGGCGGCTAATGTTCCGTTGGCCGCTCCTACCGTAAACTCATCAAAGGCATTGACGCTGTAGGTTGTGATTTCGTCGGTGCCATAGTGTCCGGCCGAGCGATATGTTGAGCCGTCGGCGCAGAAGAGCGACGGGTACCATCTGCCTGTGCCTCCGTCCGAATAGCCCCATGTGGTCGTGAGGGGTACGTAGAGTCCCGTGACGGCTGCATCGATATCTCCTTCACTCTTGAAGAAATTGTTTGGCGACATCTCGGTGAAATTCTTGGTCTCGAGTGCATCCTCACACGAGGTGAACGTTATCGCGAGAAGCGGCAGCATCATTGCCGCGTATTTAATTATTCGTTTCATTGTCTTTTTGCTGATTAGAAATCAAGGTTCACTCCGAACGAAAGCGACAGTGCTTGCGGATAGGGGTTGTCCGTGCCGAGCTCGGGGTCGAAGCCTTTATACTTGGTTAGGGTGCAGACATTCTGTGCGTCGATGAAGAAGCGCACATCTTTGACGCACGAATTGGCCGTGTAGACGCTTCGGGGCAGCGTATAGCCGAGAGTGATGTTTTTCAATTTGACGTAGCTGCCGTTCATCCAATAGAAGTCGTTCGACCCCGACGGGTTGGCGTTGTCATATACGTTGGTGGCTATACCGGGCAATGTCCCTTGGCCGTTCTGGCTGTTCCATACCTCGGTTTTGATTGACGAATAGGTGTTGCTCGGGGCTACACTGCTGTCGCCGATGTTGGCCGTGTTGGGCAGCTGTCCGCGCGATTTTTTGTAGCCGAATGCTCCGTAGAAATAGAAGTTGAGGTCGAAGCCTTTGAAGCTGAATGTATTGCCGAAGCCTACCATCCAGCGCGGGCGGGTATTGCCGAATTTCACCACGTCATTGATGTCGAGCACCCCGTCGCCGTTGACGTCGACATACCTCACGTTGCCGGGCACTGCGTCGGGCATGTATGAGGGTTTGTCAGCCTCCGACGTGATGATTCCGTCCGTGAGCCATCCGTAGAGGGCATCAAGTTCGTCGGTCTCGCCGATATAGGAGGCAAGCGCCACTTCCGGGTTGCGTTTCACCCAATTGGTTTTGAAGTATGACACGTTGAGCGTCGTCTGCCACATCAGAGGGGAGATGAGGTTGGTGCTGTTGAGCGAGAATTCGAAACCGCGGCTGCGAGTCTCGCCGATGTTGGCCGCCACACGGCCTACGGCGTTGTTCGAGGGTAGTGTCTGGAAGTCGAGCAGGTCTTTGACTCCACGGTTGAAGTATTCTACAGTACCGCTGATTCGCTGGTTCAGAAATCCGAAGTCTACTCCGACGTTGAAGGTATAGTTGGTTTCCCATTTCAAATCGGGATTTTCGATTTGGGTCAGAGCGAGACCCGTGTGGAGGTCGCCGAATAGATAGTTGAAGCCCGATTTGTACATAGAGAGTGAGTTTGACCCGAGTACATTTTCGTTGCCTACCGAGCCGTAGCCTACGCGCAATTTGAGGTCGCTGATGGCGCGCACCTCGCGCAGAAATGCTTCCTGATTGATGCGCCACGCTGCCGAGACACTGGGAAAGATGCCCCACTTGTGATTTTTGGCGAAGTAGCTCGACCCGTCGCGTCGCGCGGTGAACGTGAGGAGATAGCGGTCGTCAAACGCGTAGTTGAGTCTGACAAACTGACTGAGCTTGGTGCGCTCCGTGCGGTAGGAGCTCATTTCCGCCTTGTCCTTGTCGCTGGCTATGCCGACGTTGTTGTAGCTGAACGCATCCGTGAAAAAGTTGACCGCTGTAAGCGAGAAGCCTGATGTACTCGTTCGGTAATAGCCGGCGCCGATGACTGCCGAGACGCGATGCTTTTCGTTGAAGGTCTTGTCGTAGTTGAAGTAGGCTTCTCCGCTTAGGTTTTCAACCTTCGCAAAACCACGTTGAGCTTCTCCTTCAGGCAGCGTGGTATTGACCGCCGACAGAGGAAGATAAAAGTTGCGGGTTGACTGCTGCGAGTCGAAGCCTCCAACTGCATGAAAAGCCAGTTTGTCCCAGATTTTGAAGTCTATCGTCGGATTGACAAAGATGCGTTGGGTGTTGGTGTCGTCGTCAAATTCCGTAAACGACACCGGGTTGTTGTAAATCTGCTTGTACGAGCGTGTGTAGTTGCCCTTTTCGTCTCTCACCGGTATGTCGGGTGCGTAGCGCAGGGCGTTGAGTATCATGTTGTCGCCTTGCCCTGAGGAGCCTATCGACGAACTTTTGGCCGTGACGTTCGAGTAGGTCACCTTGACCCCTCCGGTCAGTTTGCTCGAAAAGTCCTGTGTGAAGTTCACACGGAAGCTGTGTCGCGTGAACCCCGATTTCTTCACCAGACCTACATTGTCATAGAAATTGTAGGAGAGAAAGTACTTGGTCGACTCCGTGCCGCCGTTGATTGTGATGTTTTCGTCTACTATATGACCGTTTCTCGTCACCTCGTCCATCCAGTTGGTCTCGGCTGCATAGCCGTTGATGTCGTCAAACACCGGTGAGTAGCCGCTCATGTCAACAGGCTTGTCGCCGTAGACGCCCATCTTGTTGCGATACAGATAATATTCTCTTGTCCAGAAGTTGGCTTGCTCGCGGAAGTCGCGTGCCCCCAACACTTCGGGATATTTCTTCTTGATTTGTGCGGTATAGGTGCTTCTGAAGCTGACTCGCGGTTTGCCGGTCTTTCCCGATTTGGTGGTGATGAGCACTACGCCGTTAGCTCCCGACGCGCCGTAGATGGCTGCCGCCGAAGCATCCTTGAGCACCTCGATACTCTCGATGTCGTTCGGGTTGAGGTTGGCGAGCGGGTCGCGGTCTACTCCCGTCTTCAGGTCATAACGTTTGGTCGAGAAGCCGGGGTCGGCGGTGCTGTTGGTCTGGATGGGCACTCCGTCTATCACATAGAGAGGTGCGTTGTTGCCGCTCGGCGAGGCTGCTCCGCGGATGTTGACCGACATGCCTGCGCCGGGTTGTGCCGAACTTTGGATTGCACTCATGCCTGTCACCTTGCCCTGGAGCATCTGATTGACGCTCGACGAGCTTACGGTGTTGAGTTCGGAGGCCTTCACCGACGCCACCGACCCGGTCAGGTCTCTTTTCCGCGCTGTGCCGTAGCCGATGACCACTACGTCGTCAAGCACCTCCGTATTGTCTTTGAGCGAAATGGTGATTTCCTTCCCGCTCTTCACTGTCACTTCCTTGTCGTAGTAACCGAGCGAGTGGACGAGGAGTTTCTGCCCTTCTCTTGCCTTGATGCTGAATCGGCCGTCGATGTCGGTCACTGAATTGATGTCGGTGTCCTTGACATTGATTGTCACACCGATGAGTGGCTCGCCGTTTTCATCTGTCACCTGACCGCTGACGTAACCCGTCTGTGCCGCCGGTCCGGACTGCGGAGCCTCTGACGCTGATGCGGGCAATGCAGGCGAGGCGCTCAAGACTGTCGCCACTGCAAGGATTGCCGTTAATCGTGATTTTTTCATGGGTATCGGATAAAAAGTGATTATTTCGCTGCAAAGGTAGAAACCAAAATTTTTCCTTACAATAAGGGAAAATTTTTTCACTATCTGAAAGTTTTTTCGCTATATTGAAAATCAGTACGTTGGGTTGAAGATGCGGCTGCGTGCATCATTTCGGAAAATTACACTTTTGCCCTTCCATCGTGTAAAGAGGCTTCGGTTTTCACAGCCGAGGTAGGGAATAAATTTTCCCTATCTCATCCCTCCCGTAGCTCTATGAAATGTCGGGGCTTTTGTGTAATTTTGTACTCCAATCCATGATTTTCGACAACTTTAATCCCACCTATGGCATATCAGCGAAAAATCCCGGTTCACACCGCCTATCCTTTTCGTCTTACTCTCAATCTGATTCAGCACAAATGGCGCGGTTGCATCATCAACGTCCTGCGCTCGGGCGAGCCGATGCGCCTAAACGAGATACACAAACAGCTGTACATGGCGAGCCCGAGAGTGCTCAATATGCAAATCAAAGCTATGCTCGATGACGGTCTGCTCATACGCACCGCTTATGATGAAAATATCCCTCGCACAGAATACAAACTCTCGCCAGTCGGTCTTTCGCTCGTCAATATCTTCGACATTCTCACCATCTGGGGCATCGAACACCGCTCGCAGCTCCCCGACAAAGTGATTTAGCCCCCGAAGACCGCTATTCGCTAACGCCTGCGCGTCAGGCATTAATGAATAGCGGTCTATGAGGGCCGGAAAATTTCCTTAAGTATGTTTTGAGAATCAATGCATTTTCATACACTTGCCAATCACCGGTCCCATTTCAAGATATGAGTAGGTAGGCATCTCGAAAAGGACGAGATTCAGCTTTGTGTAGTCAATGTGACCGTTCTCGTCAAGTGCGTCATCTGAGACGTATGTGTTTGATATGGAGCAGATGAAGTTGTCGAAACCTTCCATCTCGAACATCTCCACGACATCACACTCCATTGTCAGAGGAGAGGCTTCTATCACGGGAGTACCTCCTTCGCCGATATGAAAATCAAACACTTCCGATTTGTCAACTTTCTCGCCGCTGACCGAGCCCACATAGTCAGCCTTGGGAAGCAGATTCCGGTCAACGAGGTTGATTGAAAGCTTTCCCGATGCTTTGATAGCAGCGTTGGTGTGATGTTTGCTGAACATGCTTAAGAGCACACGGTTGTGACCGATGATACCAACATGGTCAATCTGCAACCATTCAGGCTTGTCGCCGTCCATTGTTCCTACTACCGTCACGGGCATAGGATAAAGAGCCAGGCGGCTCCCGATATTCGTTTTCTTCATATTGTTCGATGTTTTGATTGTCAAAGACTTTTGCGGAGGATGTCTACGATTTCAGCGTGGTTGAGGGTTTCGTAGCCTCCGGTCAGGATGATTGTAGCGTCGGCTATGCCGTCGAGCATCTCCTCGGTCACTCCGAGCGATGATATTTCCGAAGCGGCTCCTATTTCCTTTATCCATGCGGCGAGTGCGTCGATACCTTCCGTGGCGAGTTGCTCGTCGGTTTTTCCTTCGGCCGGAATTTCCCAGACCACATGCGCGAAACGGGCGAAACGCTTCAGGGCGTATTTCATGATGTGACGGTAGTAGGCCTCGGACACACCCGACAGGGTCATTCCGTGGGTGGCATCAGTGTAGGCACCGATTGCCTGACCTATCATGTGGACCATCCAGTCTTGCGACTTTCCTTCACCGATGAGGGTATTGAGTGCCCACGTTGCCGACCACATCAGATTCGAGCGTGCCTCGTAGTTTTCGGGGTCTTTTACCGCGACGCGGCTCGATGCGACGACCGAGCGCATCAGTCCCTCGGCCAGATAGTCTGACGTGCTGTCATCATCGCCTGAGAAATACTGCTCCATGATATGGCTCATGGTGTCGAAAATTCCTGCCACCATCTGACGATGCGGCAGCGAGAAAGTGTAGCGCGGATTGAGCACGGCAAACTTAGGCATCACCTCTTCGCCGAACACCTTGCCAATCTTCATTTTCGTGGCATGGTTGGTGATGACCGAGCCGCCGTTCATCTCTGAGCCTGTTCCGGCCATAGTCAGCACTGCCCCGACGGGTATGATTCTTTCGCCAGGCTTGGGGTCGTCCTGCTTCACCCAGAAGCGTTCCCATGCGTCGCCGTCATACCATGCCGACACGCTTACGGCCTTGGCATAGTCGATGGTCGAACCGCCACCGACAGCAAGTATGAAGTCAACATCGTTTTCGCGGGCCGCCTTGCACCCTTCGATAAGTTTGTCAACCGTAGGATTAGGCATGACCCCGGGGAGTTCCACCACTTCCTTGCCCGCGGCTGTCAGAGCGGCGATGACATCATCATAGATGCCGTTTCGTTTGATTGAACCGCCGCCATAGGTCAGCATTACTTTCTTTCCGAAACCGCTGAGAGCCTCGACGAGATTTTTCTGAGCTTCATCCCCGAAATACAATTTCGTGGGATTTGAATAAATGAAATTTCCTAACATATCTTTAAACCTTATTGTCTTACTATTGTCTTTTTGCCGTTGATTATATAGATGCCGGGGGCAATGGGCTTCTTCGTTACCCTGCGTCCGTTCAGGTCATAGACGAGTTCTGCCTTGTCGCCGTCGGCTGTCACATCATCTATCCCGGAAGAGGAATCCAAGGATAGGGTTAATGTCACGTCACCATTGCCTAAAAACTGACGGAGGTTGCTCACCGTGGCTCCGTCAATCTTGCCGAGTCGCGTATAGCTCCATGAGTTCGAACCATAGAAGATAACCATCTGATTGCCTTGATAGAGCATTATGTCGCCCGGCACGGTAGTTATCTGAGTGTTGGAGGTTGAGAACGACCGCGGCAGCGCGCCTACTTTCTCAAAGCCGCCATAGTCGCTCATGCGTATGGTTATGTCGCCCTGTTCGAGCAGTTTCGTCAACTCGCGCGTAGCTTCGTTGTCAGTCAGTGTTGCGGTTATTGTGTTACCGCCAACTTTGAGCAGAACTTTTGTCTGAGCAGATGCCATAAATGAAATCACTGTCATTAAAGCGATAAATATTGTTTTCCTCATGGCCTCAGATGGTTTTGATTACCTTTGCCGGCAATCCCCCGACCACGGTGCGCGGCGGGACGTCTTTATTGACCACCGCACCTGCCGCGATGACTGCCCCCTCGCCGATGGTTACGCCTTGAAGGATGGTGACGTTAGCCCCAATCCACACCTTGTCGCAGATTTTAACAGGGGCGGCAACCATGTCGGCGCGTCGGTCGGGGGCCATTACATGATTGAGAGTTGCAATCACGCAGTTGTGACCCACGAGCACATCGTCGCCTATGGTGATACCCCCCTGGTCCTGAAATTTGCAACCCGAGTTGATGAACACACGTTTGCCGATTCTGATGTTCTTCCCGCAGTCGGTATAGAAAGGAGGGAACAGTCCGAAACTCTCATGGATTTCAGTGCCCGTCAGCTCCGACATCAAGGCCACGATTTCGTCGTGGGTATGGTAGGCATTGTTAATCTCCATCGTGATGCGGATTGCCTCCTGACTCAGTTCGTGCATTTTGGCATGGATAGGACTCCCGCCGGGTATTACTTCCCCCGAGTCCATTATTTCAATGAATTCTTTCGTTGTCATTTCAGATATTCAGTAAAGAAAGCGGCGATTTCGTCAAAGGGGATAATGTCAACTTGGTCATAAAGGTCGCAATGGGTTGCACCCTTCACGGTGAGCATCTGCTTATTGGCCCCTTTCAACTTCTCGAATGTATCCTTACCGAAGTAGTACGAGTGGGCGCGGTCGCCATGCACTATGAGCACGGCACTTTCAAGTTCATCGGCATAGTCATAAAACTTGAAGTTGACGAATGGAAGCGCAGACGTTACGTTCCATCCATCGGTTGAGTTGCCTGAACGAGGATGAAAACCACGCGGAGTCTTGTAATAGGCGTGGTAATCCTTTAGGAATTGAGGCGCATCATCGGGCAGAGGGTCAACCACTCCACCCGCACGGGTATATTCGCCTCGGCGATAGTCTTCAGTTCTCTGCGCGGCAAGAGCGGCACGCATGGCGTTGCGTTTCTCCTTTGAATTGTCGGCATCGAAATAGCCGTTGGCCATTACACGGGTCATATCATACATTGTAGAGGCAACAGTAGCCTTGATTCGGGAATCATTGATAGCCGATTGAATGGCGATGCCTCCCCAGCCGCAAATCCCCAGAATACCAATTCTTTCCTTGTCTACGTTTGGCTGAACTGAGAGGAAATCAACGGCTGCCGAAAAATCTTCCGAATTTATGTCAGGCGACGCCACCCTCCGTGGCTCGCCTCCGCTTTCGCCTGTAAATGAGGGGTCAAAAGCAATGGTAAGAAATCCGCGTTCGGCAAGCTGCTGAGCATACAAGCCGCTGGATTGCTCCTTTACTGCGCCGAAGGGGCCGCTGACGGCGATGGCGGGGAGCTGACCGGAGGCTCCTTCGGGCACATACATATCGGCGGCAAGGGTGATGCCGTAGCGGTTGACAAACGTTACTTTTTTATGGTCAACCTTTTCGCTTTTAGGGAACACCTTGTCCCAGTCCGAGGTCAGCGTCAGCTGTTGGGCCTGAGCGACTGACTTGTTTAGATTCGGGTCGTTATTACTCATGTCTTGTGACTTTATTGTTACTGTAGATGTTAATGCTACCAGAGTTAAAATTAGAATTCTGTTCATGATTTATTGTTTTAACGAACTGAACAGGTGCAAAGTTAGTGTGATATTTCCATATTTTCCGACCTGAATTCGGGCAATACTTACCTCAATTGCTGATAATGGGATGTAATTGATAAAAATTTTGTAAATTCGCAGTATGAAACAGGATTCACCAATAGTCAGACTCGATTCGATTGACGCCTATAACAAATTGTATGGGCTTGAGACAAAACATCCGTTGGTCACGGTCATCGACCTCACCCAAGCTACCAAAGTGGTCAATCATGTCCGCATGGACTATGATGTCTACGCGCTTTTCCTGAAGAACGGCACGAACTGCACGGTGAAGTATGGCCGTCAGTCCTACGACTATCAGGAAGGGAGCATCGTGAGTTTCTCGCCCGGGCAAGTGATAGGTGTCGAAACGGAAGTCGATGAGGTGGCGCCGGAGGTTGTCGGCATCATGTTTCATCCCGACCTGCTCCACAAAACCCCTCTCGCGTCAAAAATCAAAGACTACACCTTCTTCGACTACTCGCAGCGTGAGGCCCTGCATCTCTCCTCGGATGAGCGACGCATTTTCTGTCAGTGCCTTGCGCGCGTAAACGAAGAAATTTCCCGACCGGTCGACAAGCATACCGCCGAAATCGTTTCAAGTCAGATTCAGGTGCTTTTCGACTATGTGACGCGCTTCTACGAACGCCAGTTCATCACTCGCGCCAAGGTAAACTCCGATATCCTCACACGATTTGAATCTTCGCTGAAGGAATACCTGGCATCAGACCGTACGAAAGATGGTCTCCCGACGGTAAACTACTTCGCCGAGGCCGCCAACCTCACCCCGGGTTATTTCGGCGACCTCATCAAGAAAGAGACCGGCGTGACGGCTCAGGAGATTATCTCCCGCCATATTGTAGAGCGCGCAAAACGACGTCTTTCCGAATCGACCGACGACGTCAGCATCGTGGCCTACGAATTAGGCTTCCAACACCCGCAGCACTTCTCGCGCATGTTCAAACGCCTCACAGGCAACAGCCCCACGCAGTTCAGGCAAAACGCCTCCTCAATAGGCAATTTTAGCCCCGGCTCCATAACTGAGGAGTAAGCACACTAAGTTGTCCTCTAAACCAATTTCAAGACCCCCGTATGGAAAAACTTGATGTTTTCGACTGCTCAAACGTTTTTATCGCGAGCTTTTTTACGGATGACCGCGGGTGTGCCCACTGCAACCGTGAGCACACTCTGATATACATTCTATCCGGCGAACTGGAGATAACCGACGGCGGGCGTAAAACCATCCTGTATCCCGGCGAGTGTGCTTTCATGCGGCGCGACAACAGAATGTGGCTTCAGAAACGAGCCTCTGAAAACAAGCCTTACCGTTCGGTGGTCATGAAATTCTCACGCGATTTCCTGAAAGATTATTATCATCGTATCAATCAGGGCGAGATACCGTCCGACTCAAAAAGAGAGAAGGTGAGCCTGATGAAATTTCCCTCCAATCGCCTTGACGTCAGAAGTCTTTTTGAATCATTGGTGCCTTATTTCGATGCAGGCGTACTTCCTGATGAAGAAATCCTGAAGATGAAGATGAACGAGGGTATGCGGGCCATCCTTAAGACCGATGTCAACCTCTACGCTTCGCTTTTTGATTTCGTGGAACCTTGGAAAATTGATATAGTCGATTTCATGGAGAAGAACTACATGAACGAACTCTCTATGGAGGAAATAGCCTACTATACCGGGCGCAGCCTCGCGACGTTCAAAAGAGATTTCAAGAAAGTGAGCGAACTTACACCTCAGAAATGGCTGATACGCCGCCGACTTGAGGCCGCCCGCGACCTAATCCTTAAAGGCGGCAGGAAGGTATCGGAGATATGTTTCGATGTCGGATTCAAGAACCTTTCGCACTTCTCGAAACTTTACAAAGAGATGTATGGCATGGCTCCGACACTTTCTGCAATCTGAACTTCGTGATAAAAGATTATGAGCCTCACAACAAAGTGAGGCTGTTTTTTTAGATGTAATTTTGCAGCAGAAAAATCAATCGACATGGAAACAATATTTGAAAGAGACCGCAACGGCGATGTCATCTCTCCCGATGAACCCGGCTATGAACTCCTGATTGACGACATCTTTTCGTGCATGGAAACTGCTCAGGAACTTGCTACCGTAAGCATCCGCAATCAGAAACGTGTGCACGAACTGATGGGCGAAATTCTTGGCAAACCGCTCCCCGAAAGCACCACGGTGCTTCCGCCGTTTTACATTGACTACGGCAAACCCGTAACAATTGGCGAGAACTGTTTCATCCAGCAGTGCTGCACGTTTTTCGGCCGCGGTCAGATTACTATCGGCAACGGTGTCTTCATCGGTCCGAAGTGCAACCTCATCACCATCAACCATGACGTCAACCCCGACAACCGTAGCGCAACCTACGGCCGTCCTATCGTGATAGAGGATAAAGTGTGGATTGGTATTAATTCCACTATTTTGCCTGGTGTCAGAATTGGTTACGGGGCTATTGTCGGAGCGCAGAGCGTGGTCACTCACGACGTCCCTCCGATGACAATCGTTGCCGGAAATCCTGCACGTGTAATCCGGAAAATCGAACTGTGATGGGCGATAATAATTTCACACGGAGAGGTTTCCTCAAGACTCTCGGACTGACAGTGGGCGCAATGGCTCTGGAGCCCTCCTTCAATCAAGTTGAGGCGGCAAATCAACTCGTCGAGAAAAATACCAAGCCATCTGCCGGAGGCCTGCCGGTGCGCACTCTCGGCTCGGGCGCTGCGGCGTTTGATGTGTCGGCTCTCGGCTTCGGTGTCATGGGCATGACCTACAACCGCTCGCAACACCCCGACCGGCGACAGTGCATCCGCCTGCTACATGAGGCGGTCGACCGGGGCATCACGCTTTTCGACACCGCAATCATCTATGGCCCGCTGACTAATGAGATTCTTGCAGGTGAGGCTCTGTCGGAGTTTCGCGGAAAAATCAACGTCACTACAAAATTCGGTCACGAGGTGGTCAATGGGAAAGGTACAGGCCGGCAGGACAGCCGCCCCGCCACTATCCGCCGCTACTGCGAGGAGTCGCTGCGCCGATTGAAGACCGATTGCCTGCCCATGTTCTATCAGCATAGGTTTGACCCCCAAACCCCGATAGAAGATGTTGCCGGGACAATCGGTGACCTGATGAAAGAAGGGAAAGTCCTCCATTGGGGTATGTGCGAGGTCAGTCCCGAGACAATCCGCAAGGCTCACGCCGAATGTCCGCTGACCGCGATTCAGAGCGAATACCACCTGATGCACAGGCTCGTCGAGGAGAACGGCGTACTTGACACCTGCAAGAACCTCGGCATCGGATTCGTGCCCTACAGTCCGCTCAATCGCGGTTTCCTCGGCGGCTGCATCAACGAATACACCGTGTTCGACCGCAATAACGACAACCGCCACACACTGCCGCGGTTTCAGCCTGAGGCGATGAGGGCAAACACAAGAATAGTAAACGTGCTTCAGGACTTCGGACGTGAGCGCGGCATGACCTCCTCGCAGGTTGCGCTTGGCTGGCTGCTGCAAAAGGCTCCGTTCATCGTCCCGATTCCCGGCACCACGAAATTGTCGCACCTCGAAGAAAACCTCAGGACATTGGATTTCGATGTCTCGCCCGAGGAGTGGAAGGCTCTGGAACTCGCAGTGGCACAAATTCCCGTAGTGGGTTCGCGCTACAATGCCGAACAACAGAAGCAGGTAGGATTTTAGAAACAACTCACGCACATATGAAAAGAATAATTCTAATTTTAGTCATGGTGATTGGTTGCTTGGCAATCAACGCCAAAACGCTGATAGTCTATTACAGCTACACCAATAATGTCAGGCAGATTGTCTCCGAACTCAGCCGTCAGATTGAGGCTGACGTAGTTGAAATAGAACCGGCGGAGAAGGGGCTCGACTATGCCGCCGACAACTACGCTATAGGAAGCGCTCAAATCGGTGCCATAAAAAATCATCCCGACGACAGCTCCTCCTATCCGGCAATCGACCCGGTGAATGTGACGCCCGCTGACTACGACACCATAATCATAGCAGCCCCGCTCTGGTGGAGTCAGATGGCGGCTCCGTTGCAGACCTACCTTTTTCACAACGGCAACGCAATGGCCGGAAAGAACATCGGCCTCATCGTATCGAGCGCGAGCAGTGGCATAAGCGGAGTCGAGGCCGATGCTAAACGTCTCATTCCCGATGGTCATTTCCTGACTCCAAGCCTCTGGATTCGCAGTTCGCAGACTTCAAACGCCTCTTCAATGATAGAAAACTGGCTGAAGGAAATCGGCTATGCGACGTTGACAAGCGGAATTGACCGCGTAAACCACGAGGCGGCCACTGATTTCACTGTCTACACCCTGTCAGGAACGCAGCTTTTGTATAAATCCAAAACCCTCGACAGCCTGCAAGCCGGCATTTACATTATCAATGGAAATAAAACCTGTCTCTCACGATGAAACGAATAATAATAACTCTAATCAGCATAGCCTGCATTTTCAATCTTATGGCACAGACAAAAATTGTTCAGACAGCCGGACGTGACGCGCTCGGCGAGTTTGCCCCCGAGTTCGCCCGACTCAACGACGACATCCTCTTCGGAGAAGTATGGAGCAGAAACGACCTTCTCTCTCTGCGCGACCGCAGTCTGGTGACAATCACTGCCCTCATCTCTCAGGGCATCACCGACAGCTCGCTGACCTATCATCTTCAGGAAGCAAAGAAAAACGGTATCACCCGCACCGAGGCTGCCGAGATAATCACCCATATCGCATTTTATGCAGGTTGGCCAAAGGCCTGGGCTGCCTTCCGCCTTGCCAAAGATGTCTGGAACGACGACATTAAGGGTGACGACGCAAAAGCCGCTTTCCAACGTCAGATGATTTTCCCCATCGGAGCTCCAAACACTGCATACGAAAAATATTTCATCGGTCAGAGCTATCTCGCCCAGATTTCCGACTCTCAGATTCCGTTCGCCAATGTCACCTTCGAGCCTGGTTGCCGCAACAACTGGCACATTCACAAGGCTGAAAAAGGAGGCGGTCAACTGCTCGTGGGTGTCGCAGGCCGTGGTTGGTATCAGGAGGAAGGCAAACCGGCCGTAGAGATTCTCCCCGGCACGGTAATCCATATTCCGGCCAACGTCAAACACTGGCATGGAGCCGCGAAAGATTCATGGTTCGCACACCTGGCTTTCGCCGTCCCCGGTGAAGAATCCGAAAACGTCTGGCTCGAACCTGTCACCGACGAACAATATCTTTCAATCGAATAATCCGGCATAAGTTCGATATAGGAAATCTTCTCAAGCAGAGATAATTCCCTATATCGAACTTACGTTTTGCTTAGCGGGCTATGAGGATTGTGCTTTCGTAGGGAGCGAGACGCAACATGTTGTCGGGGTTGCGACGGCGTTCGCCGGTGAGCGGATTCCAGTTTTCGATGTCGTTTCTATCGGTGCGCAGGCTGAGCGGAGCAGAGTAGGGCTTCGCGCTGTGGTTGTAGACGAAATAGATGTCGGCCTCGGCAGTCTGCCTGTGATTGAAGTAGACTTTGCTGTCAGGCTCATCGTCGCTTTCTATTCTGATGTCGGGCGAGAGTCCGGCCTTCTTCAGAGCTTCGGCAAGATTTTCCCCTTTGTCGCAGCGCACTATCGTCAGGCCTCTGCTTTTCAGCGTCTCAAACATCTGTTCGGCTTCAGCAGAGATGTCGGAACGCCCCTGCACGGCGAGCACGCGATATTCGGGCGCAAGCTCCTGCGCAGTCGCCATCCAATGCTTCAGCGATGCGGGAGTGCATACGTCGAAAAGGTAGCCTTCAGGCACTTCGGGCAGTTTGAAGGCCATCGTCTTGGCGGGAAGTTCGTCGCCGAGAAAGACGAGAATGTCAACCACCGGCTTGCCCGTCTGAAGCATCTGCGAGCAGCGGGCCTGATACTCCCAGAAGTGTTGGCGGCTCTTGTCCCACGCCGGGTTGTGACGGTGGAAAATGTAGGGGTGCGCCGAGGCGTCATCGTTATATTTCCTGTCGAGCCACGGCTGATAGCTTGAGGCGCACACTACAAACTCGTTGATGCCTTTGGCATAGGCCAGATTTGCTATTCGCAGCAGATTGTGCCAACCGCGTTCCTTCCATATCGAATCGTTTTCGTGCGCCGGAAAGAAATAGGGCGAGTCGGTGAAGGCTTCTCCCGAAGCTATGCGCTTTCCGTAGAGATGAGCGGCCGAGGCGGTGTCGAGGCAGTCGTAGTTGCCGTTTTTCTGATAACCCCAGAACTCACCCTGCGGTTTGGCCACCCTGCCGCGCGACGCGATGTTGTCGTTGGCACATCCGAGCATGGCCTGCGACGTGAGCACTACGCCGTCGCGCCGGCAAAGCGAGTCGATGGTGCCGTAGAACTGTTCGGCTACGAGCTCGCTGACGGTGAGTTTGAAATCTTTGAGAAAGCTTTCCGTGGCTTCGCGGCTTTCCACGATGTAGCCGCCGAGAGCCGGAAGCCACTTGTCGATGTCGTAGCCGCGGAGTCGGCGGAAATGTGCGGGCATTTCAGCCGTCCAGTTGGCAATGCCGGCCTCGTGGCTGTCAATCTGCATTCCTGCAGGTTTGCAACCTATGGCCGAAAGCGTGTCGTGTATCGCCTTGAAGTAGCTGTTGTAGTGGAGCTCGGCAGCTTTCGCACTCAACACGTCTGCTTCAAACCATGTATTGGCTGTGAGCGTATCGCCTTGCCATACTATTTGCCTGCGTCCATGCTTGGCGTGGCCTCCTGTGGGGGCATAGCCTATGGTCACTTCTCCGGCAAAGGGGCGGAAGTCTGATTTGATGTCAACCGGGGTAGCCGACGGAAGTTCGCTGCGCAGGCCGCTTTTGGTCTCCCAGTTGTCGGTCATGTCATAGCTCATCAGGCGCACGTTTTCGAGGTAAAGATTGTTGTGTCGCGCCGACTCTCCCTGCCAGTCATGGATGTTGAGTCGGAAGAAGCGCGCCTTGACGGGCGGAAAGTTGATGGTGCGCTGCGCGCTCTTATGCCCTATGATATCTTCTATGCCGCGCAGGGAGGCCACCGTGGTCCAGTTGATGCCATCCTCGCTGCATTGCAGTTCGCCTATCGGAGGAAACAGAATGTAGCCCGCACCGAAGTAATCTTTCTGCGGTTTGCCCGGAATGTTCATCGAGCCGTAATCCCCCTTGCCTCTCGGGCGGCAAGTGTAGCTGACGGTGCGAATTTCCTTCGGGGTCTTGAAGTCGGCCACCACCTGAAGCGGTTGGTTGTCGACGATGGTGACGCGCTCCTTGAGGATGAGGGTGTCGGCAAACGTATCATCCGCGGGTAGGGGAGTGGTGATGGTGACCAGAGGCGTGAAGCCTTTAGGTGCGTTATCGCCCGGTCGGAGTGTCACGATTTTTTGCATACCGTCGGCCGGAGAAATCCACGGGCCTCCCGCCACGTAGCCGTTAGTGGAAGCCACATCGAAAATCAGTCCGAGCTCTTTAGCCTTGAGCGCGGCATATTTTATCATCTCCCACCACTGCGGCGAGAGCGACGGACAAGCCCCCTCCTGACTGCCATGGGTCTGGTCGTAGAACACCACGCCTCCTATCCCGGCATCTTTGAAGGCCTGAAGGTCGGCGTCGATACCCTCCTTGGTGGTCTCCGTCTCGCCGTGAAACCACCAGAGTTTGGTGCGTGCGTCACGGCCGGGGTTGGCAAACGACTCCCAAAGCTCGTCGGCCCCCGCCGCCGACGCGCTCGAAACTACGAGGAGAGAGAGTAAGGCAAGATTTTTCAATATTTTCATGGCGTAACGAATGAAGTAAGTTCTAAAAATAAAACGATATATGTGAAGAAAATTTCTTGAACAATAAAACTCGTTCTTTTTGGATGCTTCGTGCTTGTCATTCAGTCTTTCTCGTCAAGCTCGAAAGCGCTTCGCGATTACGTGTAGCGCGGCTACACTCCTTCGTTCCGAACACAAATCATCTCAAAAATAACTTCGTTTTATTTATTCATTTATTTTTCTCACTTACTTACTTGGTTGTCAATTGAAGCGAAGCCTCTTTCAGCTCCGGAACAGAAGCTTTCACATTTACTTTACCATTGTTGCGGGTAGAGCGCAAGATTATCAGAGCCTGACCTCGATAAAGCGGCGTGGAGCTGTCCTCAAACCCGCGGTCGGTGAAATGATTGCCATTGTCGAGAGCGAGCATTTCAGCTTCGCCGTCAACATCTACAGTCAGCAGGCCGTCGAAGTTTTCGACAGTTCGTCCGGCTTTATCGACGGCCGACACTCTGATATACCTCAGATTCATTCCGTCGGCAGTCCAGTCGCCGTTGTCTTCCTCCGTGATTTTGAGGCACACCGCTTTGCCGGGTGAAGTCAGAGAGTGTCTCGCCACCTCGACCCCGTTGTTGCGACCGATGGCCTCGATTTTGCCGGGTTCCCATTCAACGCCTCTCCAAAGAAATTTATTCTGCACTTTGTCGTTGCTGCGGTCATTGCTTTTCACACCGAGACTTTTCCCGTTTTTCAGCAGTTCCACCTCATCGCAGTTTGATGAAATTTCAAGGGTGATACTGTCGCCCTTTTCAGGACGATGGTAGAAATGGCTCATCTCGGCACGGCCGGAAAGGATATCATTCCAGATGATGCTTTTCTGCTCACTTTCGAGCACACCGATATGAACCTGAGGCTCGTCGACAAAGCACGACCTTACGAGCCATGCGCGCGGATAGGGAAGCAACGTGTGGTCGAAGAATGAATAATTCCATCCCTTCTTGGGCCAACCGTCACTCTCGCCCCAATATTCGATAGCTCCCCAATAGCAAAGGCCTACTGTCGACTCACGGTCCATGCGAAGGAAGGGCGTCACGAGGTCGTTGACACTCGCCTCACTTTGAAAAATTATGAGGTTGGGGTCGACCTCTTTATATCTGGGATAGTCGGCATACTCATAATTGTAGGATGCGATTTCGGTGATACGCGAAAGTTCGGGAGGAATGATGTTGTCCTTTTCTCTGAAGCCGGGGTCGGCGCGTCGTATTCCGTTGGCTCTGGCCGGATACATGGCGGCGGTCGAAGGGCGCGACCTGTCATATCGTTTCAGGAACGTGTCGAGAATTTTAAAGGTCGTCACGCCCCAATCACCCGTCATGTAACCCGAAGCATTCTCGCGATGCTGCATTTCATTACCCAGACTCCACATTATGATGCTCGGATGGTTGCGGTCGCGTTTCACCCATTCAGTCAAAAGCGACGGCCAGACATTCATAAACGAGTCCCTGCCTCCCCAACAGTTGCCGTCATTACTCCATTTATCCACAAATTCATCAACGACAAGAAATCCCATTTCATCGCACAAGTCGTAGAATACGGGCGGATAGGGATTGTGAGAGCATCGCACCGCGTTAAATCCGAAATCTCTCAATGTCTGAAGCTGACGTTTTATGGCCGACGGGAAAGCAGCGACGCCGACTCCTCCGAAATCAACGTGATTGGCAATGCCCTGAAGGAACACCTTCTCTCCGTTAAGGCGAAAACCATAATCGGGGCCGTAATCGATGGTGCGGAAACCGAGGCGACTGTTGAGCACATCCCGGGGAGTGCCGTCGACATACATGGTCAGCCGGCAGGTATAGAGCGCGTTAAGGTTGTCGGGCGCACCGGGTGAAGTGACTGTCCAGAGGCGGGGTGACTTGACCGTAATGTCCGGGAGAGGGATTTCGCAGAGTTGAAGACGCGACTGTGACGGCGCGGCTGTAAGAGGCGTCGAGGCGATACATGTGCCGTCAGAATCGATGATTTCGGCCTTAAACTCCACCTTTCCTTTCTCCAGGATGTTGCCGGGCACCTCGGCCTGCGCTTTCACCACCCACTCGTCATCATTGATTTTTTCAGTGGTGACGTATAGTCCGTGTCTCGCCATTGACATAGTGTCGGCAAGTATTATCCGCACGTCGCGATTAATACCTCCGCCCGTATACCATCTCGAGCCACCCTCCGGGCCGGTGTGAGTATAGACAGCCAGGAGATTGTCTCGGCCGTATTCGAGGCGGTCGGTGATGTCACAATCAAATCCGCAGTAACCATATTCCGTTGAGCCGATTTTTTCGCCATTCAGGAAAACATCGCCGTAGTACATGAGGCCTTCAAAGTCAAGCAACACTTTGCGCCCTTTCCAAGATTCATCGGGAGTGAAATTTTTGCGGAACCAGCCTCCCGACATATCTTTGAAGCCGCGCGAGGGCTTTGCCTCCTTGTTCCATGGCATGTTGAGTTGATAGTCGAGGGGCAGATTCACCTGTTTCCAGCCGGTGAGGTCAATCCCCGGCTTCTCTCCGTCGGCAACTTCTCCGAGGTGGAAAAGCCAGTCGAAATTCATCAGCACAGAGTCTCGCTCCGCTGCCTCCGCAGCTGATGTGCCAAGCATCAGCGCAAATAATAATAGAGTCAGTTTTTTCATGCTATTCTTAAACGTCGATTATGTTGTGAAACCATGCCGCAAAGTTAGTAATTCAACATAATCAGGCAATTACAAATATGTACGGATTCGTACAGATTTGTACGCCGGAACATTTTCATGCTATTATCGAATGTTTTCAGATGGTGCCAATCCTCCTTGCTTGCGATATTGAGAAGGCGAAATGCCATAGGTCTGTTTGAAAACAGTGGTCAGGTATTGCGGCGTGCCAAACCCAACCTTGTATGCCACTTCAGCCACAGTGATACGGTCATCCTTGAGAAGTTCGGCCGCTCTTTCCATTCGTCTTTTGCGGAGGTATTCCTTGGGCGAGCAGCCCAGCAAATCGTTGACCTTTTCATAGAATTTGGTGCGCCCGTAATTCATGGCTTTTGCCATGCGCTCCACACCCAAATCACTTTCTACCATGTGCTCTTCGATGAACTTATTCAGGGAGGCCACAAACTCGCGGTCATATTCCGACGTGTCAAGTGCCGGCAGTGGAAGGGGGGCGGGCGTTCTCTCCGGTGAAGCCTCCGTGCGTTTAGAGCCGCGTCTTTTCGCCACGAATAAAACAACGAGTAGAAAAATCGCAACGCAGATAGCTGCGACGACTTTTGTCGCAGCAACCGACGATGAGGCAACAGTGATTTCAACCCTTTTCTCCACGAAATCTCCGCCCGGCGAGATGGCACGCACCAACAATGTGTGATGACCGGCCGACAGGTCGTCGAAAGAAACAAAAGGCTGGTCGTCAGTCACGGTCCATACCGAATCACGGCCTTCCATTTTGTAGCAGAATCGTGACGCTTTGCCAAACGTCAAATCGGTGAGATAGATAGTAACCGGACACTCCGTTTCATCAAGTTTGAGTTGATATACATTCGCATCTTCGGAAACATTCAGTCTTGACAGCAATGACCGGTTGCCGCCGACAACATCCGAGACATGGAGGCTTACGGGTCTATCGAAAGACTTGACATCGTTTTCGTCTACGATAACAATGCCGTCACCTGTACCGAAAGCCATACTTCCATCCTCCGTTTCAGCTACACATCCTCGCTGATAAATATTTCGTTCGGAAGCATTGTCAAATCGTAACAAAGAGGGGCTGAAAAGCCCCCGGCGATATAGGAAAAGTCCGTTGTCCGTGCTTATCCAGAGGGCGCCATTCGAATTGCTTGCCACCGACTGGATATACGCTTTTGAGGAATACCATTCAGCTTTACCGGGCTGCAAGGTTTCCGGAGCTAACCTCTCAGGGATATTTTCCACGCAATACAACCCCGCATTATCAGTGCCTATCCATAGACGGCCCGCCGCATCTTCATGCAAAGCATTGATTCTGACCTTGTCTAAAATTTTGATAAAGCCAAGTTCACCCGGCGCCGAAACGCGTGTGCTTAAAAGCGAATCCGGATTCCATACAATCAGTCCGTCATCAGTCGCTCCCCACATATTTCCGTGTTGGTCAAGAAGCAATTGCCTGACATTGCTACGGTTGCCCTCATTCATCAGATGCCGGAACTTAATATTCGCTTTCCCTGCATCACTCGCATCGATGCAATCGAGAAAACCGGTGCCACCTATCCAAATATGTCCTGCGGCATCTTCGGCCACAGCGTCTACTCTGTTACCCCCGATTGTAGCGTAATCTTCGTCATCGTTGACATACCAACAATTATTAAGCATCAGACCGTGGTTTCTGGTGGCTATCCATGCGAATCCGGAGGGTGATATGCCGGCATCAAGATAGTCCAGACCGTCGGGAAAGTCTTTGACAGGAGTGACTTTATTGTGGATGTAATCAATTTTCCCGATAGAGCCGGCATCGTTTGCCACAATGATTCGGCCATCGGGAAGTCTCTTCAATAGCTTGATTTCATTCGAGTGGTTTTGTGCTTCTCCCGGCGTCATCGGAAGGGTGCGGATATCGTTTTCGTCAAGTTCAATCCTCGCAATTCCTGCCCGGTTGAATACAACCCACACACCGCCCGCCATATCGGAGGCCATATTGACAACATAGTCACTCGCCATGAACGAAGGGTAACCGGCCTTTGTGATATGGATTGTCTTCTGACGTGTCCGGTCGTGCATAAACACCCCATTGCCATTGGTGGAGACCCATATCGTACTGTCGGAAGCTCTCATCACCGTTATCTTAAAATCGTTATGAAGTCGGAGCATCTCTTCATTGACCACTTTAAGACACAGGGAGTCGCGCTGACCGAACATGGGGATATGAATCTCACCCGTTTCCTTGTCAAACCTGACAAGATTTCCTCGGCTGTCGGCAAAAAAATCTTTCTCTAACGGACGCGTCTGTTTCGCTTTTCGTTCAGTAGGATTGTCATTAAAACTTAATGTTTCGGTATTCAGAAACCTGTCTTTTTCATCAGACATTTTAATCTGCAACAGGTTGTGTCCCGCGTTAGTCAGACGCTCTATCCTGTTTGATTTGGAGTCAGTGCCGGCAATATTAAATTGGATGAAGCGAAATCCGTCGTAGCGATAGAGATTGTGGAGAGTGCTTATCCATACGAATCCGGCATCATCCACAGCAACGCATCTCACGTTATTGTCAGGAAGCCCGTTTTCCATGGTAAGCAATCTCCCTGAAATCTTTCGAGAAGACATATGCGGTATTGTTGATGACGGAAGGCCTGCTATAGCAGACAGCGTCAGCAGCAACATCAGAATAAAAATACGCATATCAGAGGGTGAGCGGGGTATCAGTATTTATGAGGCTTTTGAATTTTCAGGCAAAGTTACGAATAATCTGCAAGCTATCAAAGCACCCCACGCGAAAATCCGAGACCATAGTCCACGATTCGTTCATTCTGCAAAGATTGTATTATTTTTAGGACCTGCTCGCTCAATACTCGCCGATGGATTCGACCCAATTGACCATTTTCATAATCAGCGGAATACATGGCCGATAGCCGGAGCTTAGCCACCCTTTCATATGTCAGATTTTTGTAGTAACTTTGCGCCATGAAACGACACTTTAACACAATATTTTTGTGTGTTCTTCTCGGGGCTTGCTCATCTGCGCATCGAGTCAATGGCTGGTATCCGGTAGCCGATATTCCGGAGAATAAAATTGAAGGAAAGGCTATTGTTACCACTAAGGACTTTGCTACTGTTTCACTTGACACAGCTACATCGCCGGATATAGCAATAATCGAAGGAAAACTGAAAGCAGACAAGATGTGGAAGTGGGCTGACGCCACTGAAAGTAGAATCGGTAAACGAATAGGTTTCGTATTTAACGACTCGGTGATAATGGCCCCTAATATTAATTGTCGGATAGAAAGCGGTAGTTTTACAATCAATAGCCCGGACAAAGTGCTGATGCTGGAAATTTACAATGCATTGAAATAAAAGTTAGGATTGCTTGACCGCTATCCTCGGATAACAGAGATTGCATCATACGGAGATATTGCCTCCTCTCTCAATATCTCCCGCCGGCAGCTTGAGAGAATTAACTAAGATATATAAGAACTTAACACAGAATATAATGATTATCAAATTAAACAAATACATTATCAAAAAATGGATTGAACTGAGAATGGCTGCTGAAGAATTTTCTTTTAAACAGCCTTTCCAAATAGAGGAAGAATATCCGATAATGAAAAGCATTCTGTTTTTCGCACTTTTTCCCATTGAATTGATATTCATATTCACATATGCGAGAATATATGGCTCCCTCCGCGCTCACACATTTATGTTATTTATCATCTCCGCATTAATTAATTTAATAATATCTAACATCGTAATCAATTGTATTAAGGACAGGCCATTTATTAACGAAACAATCACGTCTTATGAACAATTAGATTATGAAAGTCGAAAGAAATTTTATTCTTTAAAAAATGGCTTGATTGTTACCTTTTGGATGGGAATGGTGCCTTGGCTTATATGTTTTATTTGCATAACAATCGTATGTTTTATAATCCCCCTCGGACAATAGCCTATATTTTCGGCTGATTTATAGATGATAATGCACTGATATTTAGCTAACAATCGCTAACTCATGCAGCGGGCTTCGGCACCAACCTCCGGTTGGCTCCGAGGCTCGCTTTTTTTATCGGCACTTCGTTCCGGCAGTGTCAATCACTCGCTCAACATGGGCGGTATCTTCTGAAATTTTACTGAAATTATATTTGTAAGTAAAATATTTGTCGTATCTTTGTGTTATGTGATGACGTTACAAAAGTTTGAGAAACTACTTAATCAAGAGGTTGCCAACGGTAACGTCTGTATAACGGAATCGACCATAGAAATTGATAACATCTTTGAGTTATGAAACGAACTGCAAAATCTCTCGACGAAATGTTGGGGCCTGTTCCTGACAGTCTGCAAAAGGAAACCGAACTTTCTTTCCGGATTTCAGACCGCAAATATGAGCTTATGCAGAAGTGCGGTCTATCTCATAAATTTTGGTTGCTCAGTGTGATAATCCTTTTTCTTCATTGTTCTTCAATTAACGCAACCAACATTATAACCTATATTGTGTCAGACAGTATCGAGAGTGCCTCCGAGAAGCTTAAAATGGAATTTGAGAGCCTTTCAAATGAAGATGATAAGGTGAGAATTTCTTTCAAATTGAAAAGTGCTAACGTACCGTTTACAATTTATGACGCTAAATGGGTAAATTGTGATTCTATGCTTGTTCCAACAGACCCTTTTTCCCTGATTGCTCAGACAAATGAAGTGTCAGGGAAAAACACCGAATGGCATATTTCTCTTGATTTCCCATTTTCTGATAGATTTGAAGATAGTGATGTTTTAATTCTTAACACCGATAAAGGAATCGTAAGATGTCCTACATCAATGACCGGAAAACTAAGAGAAGAAATGGATCTTCTACGCACGGAGTATGAAAATAAGCTTGATAGTTCAATAACGAGTTCCCGAAAAGCATGGATATTCTTTTATATCACATTGGCCTCTGCTACTGTTATCGGTTCTACAATTCTAATTATTGTCAAGCGAAGATTGACACGAAAGCGGAAAGAAATTGAAGAACTTTCAATGCTCATTTCCGAGAGATCCGACCGCAACCATGAACTTGAAGCGCAGGTGAATACACTCTATAGCAGCAGGCTCGACACCCTGAATATGCTATGTAATGAATATTTTGAGAAAAGTGAATCCGAGAAGGTGAAACTTTCGCTATATAATGAGGTTGAAAAACACATATTGGCTTTACGTGATACCAAGAGCATAAATGAACTTGAAGGTATTGTCAATGAGTATATGGATAACATACTTGTTAAGGTTCGTGAGCAGCTGCCCGAACTTAACAGAAAAGATTTGATATTCCTTACTTATCTTTATGCAGGTTTCTCCCCGCGGGCGGTTTGTATTTTTACCGATATTAAGATTAAGAACTTTTACAACCGTCGAAGCCGACTCAAAGAACGTATTCTCGCGTCTGACGCACAGGATAAAGAATTTTTCGTTTCTAAAATGTAGTCTTAATCGGCTGATTATCACAATGAGGAATTTTTAATTATTCTTCATTGTGATAATCAAATAATTAGACATCATAATGGGGACTATTATTTTGTGATATTTCTTGGACAGAATAAATGCCGATGCTAATTTTGCGGTGTCTAATTCAAAAAAATATCACATGAAAAAATTCTTTTTAATTGCAGTATTCGGCCTTGCAGTTTTTGGGGCTTCTGCTGAAATCAAGTTCAAGTGTCTGGACAATATCAAAGGAACTAACGTCGTATTGGTGGATGATAATGCACCGCAAACAGTCAAAATCACCGATGCCGTTTTATCAAATAACGGTAGCGAGTACCCTGCAAAACAAATCAGATGTGACGTAGTAGACGGAACAGCTACCTACAAACTGAAGTTCAAACGATTCACCCTTTTCAAAGACTGTAAAGTTACACTAACTGTCAACGGTGAAAAAATCACCATTAATATTCAGAAAAGTCTGATAGACAGGTAGCCGCGACCCCCATCCGCGCTTTCGTAAATTGAGCTTCAGTCACCAACTCATGCAGGCATAAACGACATCATGATTCATCGCATCCTTACATCAACATTTTGCGCCATTTTTGCGATAGCAGCAATGGCGCAATCAGAAGCGACCGACAGTATCAAGACACAGGAACTTAACGAGGTTGTCGTGCAAGCTGACAGAATGTTTATGACGGTAAACAAAGTCAGTTATACGCCTACCCGGCAACAGCGCAACGCATCTGCTAACGGCACAATGCTTCTTCAGCAACTTGCTATTCCTCAACTTGCGGTGGATGTCCTGAAAAGTTCTGTTACCATGAATACAGGAGAGCCGGTTGCGTTTTTTATTGACGGAGTGCCGGCTACTGAAAATGATGTTGCCGATATGAATACCCGGGATGTTGTCCGGGTGGAAGTATTAGACTATCCCACCGACCCGAAATTTCGTAATTCCGCCCATGTTGTCAACTTCATTATGCAGAAATATGAATATGGCGGATATACGAAGTTGAACACAACGGAAATGTTTCTGAGTTGTTTCTCATCTTATAATACACTCAATTCAAAGATGGTATCTAAGAAGATGACTTTTGACGCGAGAGCTTATTACCAATACACTAACAGCTCTCATAAAGGGACTAATGAAATTCAACTCTTCCGATTACTGGGATATGACGATGTCGCTCCCGACGGTATATCCCGCACAAGCATCCGGGATAACTCAAAATATATCTTCAATCGACCGAGTGCATCATTTAGAGCTTTGTATCAAGGCAACAACACCCAATTTTCGTCGACGCTGAATTGGTCATACGAAGGAAACCGAACCGACAGAAGAAGTGGAACACTGCAGTACACACCAAACCTGTTTGATGCAGATAGATGGAAGACAAACTCTCCATCACGCAAGAACAACGTTAGTTGGGCAAACGAGTTTTTCCGGTCGCTTCCAAATGATTGGGCGTTGTCTGCTTCTTTTCAACTCTCCTTTGACCATATCAACCAAACACAAGTAAAGTCGGAAAGCGACATTACAATCCGCAATCTTACGGCCAAAGAAGATATATGGGGAACTGAAAGCGAGATTGATATATCTAAGTCGTTCAATGATAAGAATGATATTTCAGTTGAGTGTTTTGTGAACACTTATGAGAGTCGTATTGATTATATGGGTTCGACATTTAGTAACAACAATACATCGCAATTGCTCGTAGCTCCCGGCGTAGCATATACATTTTCACCAAGCGGTAAATTGTTTTCGCGTCTCGGAATGTATGCCACATACTACCGTTCGAAAACATCGGGTGTGGAAGAGAGTAAATTATATCCTACTGTGAATTTTAACATCAACTGGATGCCTGCACATGGTCACCGACTCGGGGCATTGTTCAATTATTCCATAGACACACCCACTGGCTCTCAGACAAATGCCGTTTTGCTTCAGACCGACTTACTCAAATGGTCGCAGGGCAACCCGAATTTACGCTCTTATCACACGATGTCGGCACAATTGAGTTATACGTGGAATCCTTCACAGTATGTTAACATCTCACCCATTGCAACGTGGATTTACAAGCACAATTATTACGCTGATACATACACATTGATGGAGGATGGTAAAGGTATTCTCGTAAAACCCGAAAATTGTGGGAATTATCATAATTTTTGGGGTGCAATCAATTTTTCAGCTTATGCGTTCAACCGAAAACTGGTAATGCAGGGCCGTCCCACTATGTCATATCACAAATTCACAGGAGAATTTGAAAAATCCTATACGAGTCTCTTTGCAACGCTGAATGCCACTTATTATATGGGGCAATTTTATTTCGGGGCTTCGTATTCAACACCCAAAACCAACTTTAATCAGGCTGACCCTATAAAAAGAAAGACAAAATCTCAATATTGGATAATGGCAGGATGGGGTAATTCGTCATGGACCGTCTCAGCCTTCTTAATCAATCCGCTCCGGAGCCATTGGCGAAGTGATATGATGATGATTGACACACCGTATTATTCAATGAATACCACAACTATTGGTGTCAACGACCATATAAGAATTAATCTGACGGTTGCTTACACATTCGGATATGGAAAGAAAGTTCAACGTGGAAATGACCTGCAGGAAACCTCCGGCAGCGCATCCTCCATCCGTTGACACTACATTGACACATTGAAATAATTAACGGTCAGGAGACAATCGTACCCATTGACTTGACAGAGATTGCAAATCAATAATCTGTTTAAGTAAGTGAGAAAACGAATGAACAGATAACCTCCGTTTATCTGTTCATTCGTTTTTTTCTCAATTTGAAAAAATAGATATTGTTTTGGCTGCTCGATGCTCTAAATATTCTTCGCGTTCAGCTCTTTGATTGAGGATTATTTTTTCATTCCGCAGTCGTATTAGACTGTAAAGATAATCAATTTTGTCCAATATATCCACTGTTCTGGATATAATAGTATATTTTTATTCAATAAATGACGCGTGTTGACTAAAATAGGTAGAAAAATAGCGTAAACCGACGCTTACTATTGAAGGCTCCGGATTTCCTGTGATGAAAGCGAGAGCTATACGCTATGCGTTAAGCATAGCATAGGCACCACGCAAAGCTCATCACTTGTTAATTTTCCGGATTTACAATAAATGGTTTAACCCATATTATTTTCTGTTTGCGAGTTGAATAAAAAGTGCGGGTGTAATAAATAGTAATGCGATTGTGCCGAGGAACATGCCTCCGATTACACCTATTGCGAGGGATTTTGAGCCATTTGAGCCTACTCC
>JAIDCC010000095.1 GCA_029056055.1 Duncaniella sp. | reverse complement strand
TCACCCTGCATAACTATAGGGAGGCTATATAACGGCTCTTAAGTAAACAGCATTGGGACGCGCCATGGCGCGTCCACAGCGAATTGGCACCGCATCTCGAGCATTTCGACATCGTGGGTCTACGCGGACGTGCCATGGCACAATGCGGTTCAAATAAAGGATTACAGAAGACCTGCGTACACTTCTGCCCGCGCCCAAACTTCACAATAGCCGTATGACAGCGAGCTTATTTGAACCGCATTGTGCCATGGCACGTCCCTACTTGGTCGCGTAAACATTCGCCTTTTCCGCGCTTCCGTCTATGCCTGAATTTGGTTGTCCCACGCTGTCCCACCGTCCCACGACACGCCCTCGGCGTGGGACATCCGGGACACCGCTCCCCATTCCAAATTCCCCATTAAAAACTCCCCCGGCCGCGGCTGTCTCAGCTGCGGTCGGGGGGATATCAGTATAGTAACGTTTAGAATGAAACGTCAAGATTTGGCAGCTGCCGCGCGGGCACGCATCGCTGCCATCACTTTAGCCTTGCCGATGCGGATGTAATCGACAACAGGTCGGTTGGCGGGGCAGGCATACGAGCATGAGCCACACTCGATGCAGTTGGCTATCTTCTGCTCTTCGGCCTCCTCATAGTCTTTCAGGCGCGAGAGTGTGGCGAGCAGGAATGGTTCGAGACCCATCGGACAGCCGTCCTGACATTTGCCGCAACGGATGCAGGGCTCCACTTCGCCGCGGTGTGCGTAGACAGGGTCGAGCAGAATGCCCGAGTTGCCCTTAATCATAGGAGTGGCGAGGGTCGAGGCGGTGCGACCCATCATCGGGCCTCCGAGAATGATTTTCTCATAGACGGTGCCTTCGGGCACGAGAGTGTTGAGCATCGTGCCGAGAGCCACACGCAGATTGCGTCCCGTGACGCCGTCGTGAAGCGTCAGCACGCGGTCGAGGATAGGCTCGCCCAGATAGACTGCGCGGTAGACGGCATAGGCCGTAGCCACGTTTTGCACGATTGCGCCCGTGGCGATAGGCAGAGCGCCCGAGGGCACTTCCTTGCCGGTCACGGCCTCGATGAGCTGCTTTTCGCCGCCCTGCGGATACTTCACCTTGAGGGGCATCACCTCCAGACCGGCCACACTTGCGGCAGCTTTGGTCATGGCCTCGATGGCCTCGGGCTTATTGTTTTCTATGGCAATCACGCCGCGGTCTACACCGGCAGCCTTCATCAGCAGCTGCACGCCCTTGACTATTTCGGCCGGATGCTCGCGCATGAGCATGTCGTCGCACGACAGACACGGCTCACACTCGACGGCGTTGATTATCACGATGTCGGCTTTCATGCCGGGAGGGGGCGAAAGTTTCACGTGGGTGGGGAACGTAGCGCCGCCGAGTCCGACGATACCGGCCTCCTGAATGAGGCCTACAATCTCCTTGGGCTGGAGAATGGCCACTTCAGCCGCAGTGCGCACAGGTTTAGCTTCGGCTATTGCCTTGGCGTCGGCCTCGCGGTCGGCTTCGTCGCTCTTGATGAAGATGGCCTGCACTGGCATGCCCTGCGGAGTACGGGTGGAGTCGATTTTCACCACTGTTCCCGAAATCGGGGTGTGGACGTGGGCAGAGACGAAACCGCCGGCTTCGGCCACACGCTGGCCGCGCACCACGTGGTCGCCTTTGGCCACGACAGGTTTGGCGGGCGCACCGATGTGCTGTGCAACGGGGAGCACCACCTCTACGGGCAGAGGCACGTTTTCTATGGCACACCCTGCCGCTATCTTGTTTTCGGCGGGATGAACGCCGCCGATACGGAATGTATGGAGTTTCATAAGTTGGTCAGAGGTCTAAGGTCTGATGGTTGGAGGAGTGGAAAGTTGCGTCACGCCTGCGCGGGAGTTTCTGCGGCGGGAGCGGCAGGAGCAGCAGCCGGAGCGGCCTTGCGCACGGGGAAGTTGACGGCATGGATGGCGTGGGTGGGGCACACATCGACACACTTCTTGCAGAGCTTGCACTTTTCGGGGTCGATGTAGGAGAGGAACGACGTGACGGTGATGGCCTCGTGCGTACATACTTTCTCACACTTCGAGCAGCCGATACATGCCACCTTGCAAGCCTTCATGGCCAGCGCGCCTTTCTCTTTGTTAGAGCAGGCCACGTAGACCCTCATGCCGCGCGGTCCCTTCGGACGCAGTTCGATGATGGCACGCGGACACGCCTTGACACACGCACCGCAACCGACGCATTTGTCTTCAATCACTTCGGGCAGACCCGTCTCGAGATTCATGCGCATTGCGCCGTAGGGGCAAGCCTCCACGCAGTCGCCGCAACCGAGACACCCGTTGGGGCAGGCACTCTCGCCCGAGCCGAGGCCGGCAAGCACGGCACACGTGGGCGCACCCTCGAAGCGGGCAAGCGCAGGGCGAAGGTCGCACGTGCCGTTACACTTGATGACGGCGATTTTGGGCTTGGTCTCGGCTGCCGCCAGACCTACGATTTCGCCGATTTGTTTCATTACTGCGGTGCCCGAGGCAGGACAGGCAAGGCCGTCGAGGCTGGGAGATGTGACGCAGGCCACGGCAAAGTCGCGGCATCCGCTACGACCGCATCCGCCACAGTTGGCACCCGGAAGAAGGGCTTCAACCTGGTCGATACGAGGGTCTTCCTTTACCTGAAAGCGACGTGCCACGATAAAGAGCAGCAACGCTCCGATGATGCCGATGGCACCGAGCACGATGATAGATGATACGATTACACTCATTTTTCGAGATTGTGTATGGAATTAGGTAGTTAAGGCTGATTGACTTAAGAAAGATTTTTTCGACAGACCGTCACGCGGCTGGTCAGTCGGCGAGGGTGATTTTCCACACCATGTTGGCTCCCAGACGTTTGCGGCAGAGATAGAGCCCGAGGTCGTAAAGCCCCAGCACAGCGAAACCGGCGCCTATCGACCAACCACCACTCTGCGGCCAACCGAGACGCACGCCCAGTATCGTCGCGATGAAGAGCACCGACGGCAGTATCAGAGCCCACCAGGCAGCCGAAAGTGTCGACCCCGACGACGCGGTCAGTTCCACATGGTCGCCCGGTTTGAAACGCGGTGCATCAGGAGAGTCGACGGTCACCATAGAGCGCGCGGCCTCCTCGCCCCCCTCAGAACTCTTATTGCAGAGCATAGCCACGGCACATCCGTCGCAGCTGCAATTTTCTTCGGTGACGATGGTGATGGCGTTGCCCTCCACCTTCTGCACTATGCCTTTGTGTGTTACGCCTTTATCTTTCATGGTTAGTAAAATCGGTTACAAAGTTACTAAAACTTTCCGACTTACAGAAACATTTTGGTTAAAAAATCTTCACCCATCCCCAACGTTGTCCCATTGTCCCACGGGACGCCCTCGGCGTGGAACAGATGTGACAGACTTCCCACTTCCCACACATTCTCCATTCAAAATTCCAAATCCCCCCATCCCACATATAATAAAAAGTCCGGCTATCCTCACGGATGACCGGACCCAACTAATCATTTACGTTTTATGATGAATTTTGGATATTTACATTTCGGGATGTTCTTCCTCCATGGTCAGCGTAGCCTGCTGGTCTTCAACGCGGGCATTTGCCTCGTCGATGGCTTCGATTTCCTCAGGAGTCAAATCGGGCTCGTCGGCCTCGATGTCAGTGTCGGGCGAATCGGGCACCGGGTTCTGTTCTTCGAGCTCTTCAACAGCCTCTTCGGGGTCGGAGTCGACGCAGCAAACCGAAGCAATCGTGTCGCCGCGGCGGTCGAGGTTGATGAGGCGCACACCCTGCGTATTGCGGCCCTGCAACTTGATGTCGGCCACATGGATGCGCAGTGTGATGCCGCTCTTGTTGATGATGACGAGGTCGTTTTCGTCGTTGACGCTCTGCATTGCCACGAGCAGACCGGTCTTTTCGGTGACGTTGAGCGTGCGCACGCCTTTGCCGCCACGGTTGGTGACGCGATAGACGTTCTCGCGCGTCTCGACACCGGTTTCGGGGTCGGTCACGGTGATGTCGAGGGGAGTGCGCTTGCCGTAGCCGCGTTCAGAGAGCACGAGGATGTCGTTGCGCGTGTCGGCGCTCATGCACACCATACCTACAACAGCGTCGTCGGGGCCGTCGAGAGTCATGCCGCGCACACCGGTAGACATACGTCCCATCTCTCTCACCTTCGATTCGTTGAAGCGGATGGCACGGCCGTTGCGGTTGGCCAGCAGGATGTCCGACGAGCCGTCGGTCATTTCCACGGCCAGCAGTTCGTCGCCCTCGCGGATGATGATGGCGTTGACACCCTTGGCGCGCGGGTTGGCGTAGGCCTTGAGAGGCGTTTTCTTGACGACGCCCTGACGGGTGACAAACACGAGGTTGTGTGTCGAGTTATACTCTTTGTCGAGCAGGTTCTTGGTACAGATGAATGCCTTGATGGCATCGTCGGGCTCGATGTTGAGCATGTTTTGCACGGCGCGACCCTTGGTGTTTTTCGCTCCTTCGGGCAGGTCGTAGACCTTGAGCCAGTAGCAGCGGCCCTTCTGCGTGAAGAAGAGCATATAGTTGTGCATCGAGGCGTTATAGATGTGCTCGATGAAGTCTTCGTCGCGGGTGTCCGAACCCTTGGCTCCGATGCCGCCGCGAGCCTGGGCGCGGAAGTCGGCCAGCGGGGTGCGCTTGATGTAGCCGCGGTGTGAGATGGTGATAATCATCTCGTCGTCGGCATAGAAATCTTCGGCGTTGAAGTCGCCGGCGGTATAGTCGATGTCGGTGCGGCGCTGGTCGTTGTAGAGGTCGCGCACCTCGATGAGTTCCTTCTTGATGAGCTCGCGGCACACTTCGTCGTTGTTGAGGATTTCCTCAAGTCCGGCTATCTGGTGCTGGAGGTCGTCAAACTCGCCTTTGAGCTTGTCCTGCTCCAGTCCGGTGAGCTGTCGCAGACGCATCTCTACGATGGCGGCAGTCTGCTCGTCGGTCAGGGCGAAACGCTCCTTGAGTTTCTCGCGGGCGGCCTGAGTGTCAGAGGCGGCGCGGATTATGTGAATCACCTCGTCGATGTTCTGCGAGGCAATGATGAGACCTTCGAGGATGTGGGCGCGCTCCTTGGCCTTGCGCAGCTCGAAGCGCGTGCGGCGGATGGTCACCTCGTGGCGATGTGCCACAAACTCGCTGATGAGTTCCTTGAGATTGAGCGTCTTGGGGCGGCCGTTGACGAGCGCCACGTTGTTCACCGAGAACGACGCCTGCATCTGAGTCATCTTGTAGAGCTTGTTGAGCACGACGTTCGAATTGGCGTCGCTCTTGAGCTTGATGACGATGCGCATACCTTTATAGTTGCTCTCGTCGTTGATGTCGGCAATGCCGTCAATCTTCTTGTCGTTCACAAGGTCGGCGATATACTTCACCAGCTCGGCCTTGTTGACGTTGTAGGGGATTTCGGTCACGATGATGCTCTCGTGATTTCCCTCGGCCTCGATGTTGGCCTTGGCACGTATCACGATGCGGCCGCGTCCCGTCTCATAAGCGTCCTTGACGCCCTGATAGCCATAGATGGTGCCCCCCGTGGGGAAGTCCGGCGCGGGGATATACTTCATCAGACCCGCCACGTCGATGTCGGGGTCGTCGATGTAGGCCACGCAGGCGTTGATGGCTTCGCCGAGATTGTGGGTGGGCATGTTGGTGGCCATACCCACGGCGATGCCCGAAGCACCGTTGACAAGCAGATTGGGGAAGCGCGTCGGGAGCACCACCGGCTCAACCTTCGAGTTGTCGTAGTTGGGCTGGAAGTCTACGGTGTCGCTGTCAATATCGGCAAGCATCTCCTCGCCCAGACGAGCCAGTCGCACCTCGGTGTAACGCATTGCAGCCGCGCCGTCGCCGTCAACCGAACCGAAGTTGCCGTGACCGTCGACGAGCGTGTAACGCATCGCCCAGGGCTGTGCCAGACGCACTACGGTGCCATAAATCGACGAGTCGCCATGAGGGTGATACTTACCCATGACCTCGCCGACACAGTTGGCCGACTTCTGATGAGGGCGGTCTGACGTGTTGCCCATCTTGTCCATACCGAAGAGCACGCGGCGGTGAACCGGCTTGAGGCCGTCTCTCACGTCGGGGAGCGCGCGAGAAACAATCACCGACATCGAATAGTCGATGTAGGCGCTCTTCATTTCTTTTTCTATGTCGATTTTAATGATGCGGTCTGCTTCTATCATATATGTATGAAAAGAGAATATTCATGCTTTACGCCCGAGGCGAAATTTCCCACAAAGTTACAAATTTTTTTCGATACCGACAAACTTTTTTCGCCCGAATATCCCCGCCGCCCATTACAGTATTTTTTGTCCCGCGCTGTCCCGCTGTCCCACCGTCCCAAGGCGTTGCACCCCCCCGGGACACCCGGGACACTTATGCCTGAATTTGGTTGTCCCACAGAACGCCTGCGCGTGGGACACTTGGGACACCGTCAACATTCAACATTCCAAATTCTCCATTCCAAATTAATTTGTCCCACCAGATTGCGTCCCTTGGGACAGTGGGACACTTGGGACAACATTTTCAGGCATAACTACGATTTTGCCGTTATCGCACTACCAACGCCCTGATTTTGGCGTATCTTTGCATTGTAATTGCAGGACGGATATGCTCCCGCTCCCTCTTCTTTCTAAGATATAAGAGATAAGAGAGAGGGAGAGAATATTCGTAATGATGCTGTCGCATCATTACTCTCTATACATAAAACGAAGCGTTAGCGCCCGTAAGCACCAACGCTTTAGCGTAAACACAAAGAGCGACATTGTCGCAGTCGCCACGTCACCACTGTCCCAAAGAGAATTGGGACAGTTTGGACAGATGTGACAGCGAATGTCGCCTTAATTGATAGCTGTCGCCACGTCACCACTGTACCCAAGGGGTTGGGACAGTTGGGACATGGGACACCCGGGACAGCGGGGTCAGACTTTGTCGAGGGCGTGGGCGAGGTCGGCGAGGATGTCGTCGATGTGCTCGGTGCCGATGCTGAGGCGGACGGTGCCGGGGTAGATGGATTGCTCGGCTTGCTGCTCGGGGGTGAGCTGCGAGTGGGTGGTCGTGGCGGGATGGATTACGAGGCTCTTGACGTCGGCCACGTTGGCAAGGAGTGAGAAAATCTGAAGTGCGTCGATGAAGCGCCATGCGGCGGCGGAGTCGCCATCGATTTCAAACGTGAAAATCGAACCTGCGCCGTTGGGGAAGTATTCCTTGTAGAGCTTGTGGTCGGGGTGTGAGGCGAGCGCGGGATGGTTGACTTTCTTGACTTTGGGGTGGTTTTCGAGAAATTCTACCACTCGGAGGGCGTTTTCAACGTGGCGCTCGATGCGGAGCGAGAGGGTCTCGACGCCTTGAAGGAGGAGGAAGGCGTTGATGGGCGAGATGCAGGCGCCGGTGTCGCGCAGCAGGACGGCGCGGATGCGGGTGACGAAGGGAGCGTCGGGAGCCACCTCTGCAAACACGGCTCCGTGGTAGGAGGGGTCGGGCTGAGAGAGCGTGGGAAATTTGGGGTTGTCTTTCCAGGGAAATTTGCCTGAGTCGACGATGATGCCCCCGAGCGATGTGCCGTGGCCGCCGAGAAATTTGGTGGCCGAGTGGACCACGATGTCGGCGCCGTGTTCGAATGGGCGGATGAGGTAGGGGGTGCCGAAGGTGTTGTCGATGATGAGGGGGATGCCTGCTTCGTGGGCTATCGCGGCCACCTCGGAGATGTTGATGAGGTTGGCGTTAGGGTTGCCGAAGGTTTCGATAAAGATGGCCTTCGTGTTGGGACGGATTGCGTTGCGGAAGTTGTCGAGCGATGTGGGGTCGACGAAGGTTGTCTCGATGCCGTAGGAGGGGAGGGTGTTGTCGAGGAGGTTGTAGGTGCCGCCGTAGATGGTGTTGGCGGCCACGATATGGTCACCCTGCGTGGCGATGTTGAGGAAAGCGTAGGTGACGGCGGCTGCGCCGGAAGCCACGGCGAGAGCGGCGACGCCCCCTTCGAGGGCAGCCACGCGGCGTTCGAGCACATCCTGAGTGGAGTTGGTCAGACGGCCATAGATGTTGCCCGGGTCGGCAAGGGCGAAGCGGTCGGCTGCATGTTGGGAGTCGCGAAACACGTATGACGTGGTCTGATAGATGGGCACGGCGCGTGCGTCGGTTGCGGGGTCGGGGGTTTCTTGTCCTACGTGGAGCTGGAGGGTTTCGAAGTGGAGTGCCATAATTGTATGTGGTGTTATTGATTTATGCCACAAAGTTACGACGGCGGAGGAATTTGCGCAATAATTCGCAAGAAATTCAGAATAATTGAGATTAATTGATTAATTTTGCAGAACAAAACGACTTTTAAGATGCTACACACAGAACAACTTGATTCGACCGACATCGACATACTCCGCGCCCTTCAGGAGGACGCCCGCCTTTCGCTGCGCCAGCTTGCCGCCAGAATACACCGCAGTCCTACGCCGACCTACGAGCGACTGCGACGACTCGAACGCGAGGGCTACATAAGCGACTACGTGGCGGTAATCGATGCGCTGAAGCTCGGGAGAAACATCATGGTCTATTGCCAGGTGAAACTGAAATCTATCAGCAAGGCCATTGCCGACGAGTTTGAGCAACGTGTGGCGGGACTCGACGAGGTGGCCGAGTGCTACAACGTGAGCGGCGATTTCGACTATCTGCTCAAAATCTATGCCGCTTCGATGAACGACTATCAGCAATTTCTCCTCAACCGTCTGGGCACAATCAGTTCCGTGGGGTCGGTGCATTCGACCTTCGTGATGAGCGAGGTGAAGCGCAATCTCAGCGTGAAGATTTGAGATAATTTGGAATGTTCCCGGGTGTCCCATATGTCCCAAGCCAAGGCGTCCTTGGGACAGCGGGACAAAAGAAAAGCAACGCATCCCCCGGGGGAGGTGCGTTGCTATTGTATTACTATTATATTATAGCTTAGGGTGAATCGCTTATTTCAGGGCAACCTTGGCCGAGCGGTCGGCGGCGCGGACAATGTAGAGACCTGCGGGGAGGGCGATGGTATGGGCGGTCGAGGCTTCGGAAACAGCTACGAGTGTGCCGGCCACATTGTAGACGCTGACAGCCACAGCTTCGGGAGCTGCTACGGTGACGGTGCCGTCGACGGCCTTGATGACGATGTCAGAGGCGTCGGCACCCACGGCTGCGAGAGCCACGGTTTCGTCGATGGTGTAGCGGGTCATCACCACCCACTGCGAGGTGCCTTCGGGGAAGGAGGCTTCGAGGTAGAGTTTCACCCAATCCTGACCTGCGAGCGAGGCGGGCAGGGGGAATTGGCATGAAGTCCAGTTGGCGTCGGCCTCGGGGGTGACGGTGCCTACGAGGACAGGCTCGGTCATGCCGTAAGCCTCGCCGGTGACACGGATGTCGGAAGCGGCGTTGTAGCCTGTCCAGAGGTCGAGAGAGAGGGTCAGGTCGTCATGTCCGGCGGTTGAGAATACGGGGAAACCGGCCATGCCTCGGCAACCTTCATGGAGACCCTGACCGCAGAGCGCCCACTGATTGAACGTAGCGTCGTCGGCAGCTCCGGGGATGTTCTCGACGGGGAGCACGCCCCAGCGGGTCACGTAGTCGGGAGTGGGGAGGTAGGTCACCCACGGCTGATAGGTGTAGACACCCTGCGAGGAGAAAGTCTCGTCCATGGGGAGGGTGTAGGGAGTGCCGAGCACACCGCCGTTTTCGGCCGTGAGGGGCGACAGACCCGAAGGTCCTTCGGCGAGGACAGCAAACGAATAGTAGTCGAGAGCCTCCTCGGTGGCGGTGAAGGTATAGGAGAGGTCGGTGAGCCCTGTGGCGAGGTCATCCCAAAGGTCGCCCATGAGGGTAGACTTGAGGATGCGGACGGTGTAGGTGAGGTTGGCGGGGTTGATGAACCCGATGCCGTCGGCGGCCGCTACGGGAGCTTCCCATGCGAGCGTGAGCGAACGGAAATCGGCCGACTGGCTTACGGTGAGGTTTTGCACGGCTCCGGGGATGGCTTCGCCGGTGAAGACGTTGACGAGGGTACGGTTGCCTACGACGTCACCGATTGCAGTGGTGACGCTGATGGTGTTGTCGCCCTGACTGGTCTCGACCGTTGCCGACACCTGCTGACCGGGGAGGCCTTCGACGGTGACGGTGTTCTCGCATGCCACGGTGGCGGTGATGACGGTTGAGTTGTCGAGAGGTTCGCCCTTGATGGTCACTGTAGGCATAGTGAACGATACGATGGCGTTGAGCGCACCTTCGGGGGCAGCTTCGGCCGAGAGGTCGGTGACAGCTTCGGGCGAGGCGTTTTCCATGCCGGTGTTGACCACCGAGAAATCTTTTACAAGGATGTTGGCCTGGTCGGGCGAGCTGACGGCGTGGAGGCCGAGGTAGTAGATGCCTGTCTCGGCCACTTCGACAGAGGCTTCGATGGTCTGCCACTCCTCACGCTCGTAGGGCACCTGGAATTTGTCGAGCAGGATGGTCTGTGAGAGCGACTCGGCAGTCACGGCCGTGCCGAGGCCTACCTCGAGGTATTCCTCGTCGAAGAAGCTGCGCAGACGGTTGGCGCGGAAGGTGAAACGGTAGTGACCGCCCGCCTTGAGTTCGACGGGAGGGAGCACGAGCCATTCGTCCATTTCGTCGGAGAGATTGTAGCCCGACATGAAGTATTGGTTTGCCTCGTTATAGGTCCAGGTCTCGCCGTCGTCATAGCCGTCGATGGTCTTGAAGAACTGAGCCTGTTCGGGAGTGGGGACAAGGTCGACGGGAGTTTCGAACGCCGCTCCGGCATCAACGGGATTTGACTCTGCTCCGGCCGAACGAAGCTCACCTGCGAGGGCGTAGACCGTGGCGCGGACAATAGAGAGCGGGCCCGTGGTGGGGATGTTCATTTCCATCGACGTTTCGGCGGTGGTGCCGATGATTTGGTCGCCGAGAGCCACTTCATAGGTGATGGCCGAGGGGTTGACATAGCCGCCGTTGACACCTTCGGTGACCGGTGCCCATGTGAGAAGCGTGTTGGTCAGCACCACGTCGGCGGGGGCTTTCGGGGTGTCGAGACCGATGAAGCGCGAGAACGAGAGTTCGGAGCCTGTCTCGGCGGCTGTGGAAGCGGTGAAAGTAAAGGTGTGGGTGCCGTCGGCGAGGTCGGCATACTCAACGGTCACGTCAGAACCTGCTGTGGCTGTGCCTGAGGCATACTCGGTGCCGTCAACGGCCGCCGTCCAAGAAAGCTCGCCTTCGAGAGCGGAGCCGTCCATTGCCTCTGTGGGGAGAGTGATGACGACGTTGCCCGAGGTGGCGCCACCCTCGAAGTTGAAGCTGACGAGTTCGGGAGCCTTGGGGGCTGAGGCCGAAATGCCCTTGTCGGCGAGGAGGAAGGCAAACATTCCGCCTTGGTAGTCGGGGAAATTGGAGAGCGACGTGTTGGCCGCGTCAATGACCATGAACGAATCCGATTCCATGTCGCGTGCTTCGGCAAGCCAGTAGTAGACACCGCCAAGCTCGCTCCACGCGAGAGGCTGCGAGCGCAGGTAGGAGTCGATAGAGCCGTCAGACGAGGTGGTAAACCCTGTAGAGAGCATGAGAGTCTGCGTGCCATCGGGAGCTACCTTGACCATCTGACCGTTGGCCAGCATACCTACGAGTGAAGCCTCGGCGGTGCTCCAAGTCAGACCGAAGCACACTTCGGCATCATCCTCATAGGTTTTGATTACGGTGAAGTCGCCGGGGGCATCGACGGAGGCTTTCATGAACGCGCGGGTGCGTGAGGAGTCGTAGCCGTAGCCGAAGATGGTGCGTGTGGTGGGGTCGTAGGCAGCATAGGTGAGGAAGCCGTTAGAGGTGCTGAGCGAGGTAGACGAAATCTGTTCGCCGGTGGCCCAGTCGATTTCTACGAATGAGAGTTCCCAGAGACGCGAACCGGCGGCATCGGTGCGGTAGCCCTGGAATTTTCCATCGTTGAGCCAGCCGGTGTTGAGGGTGACATACCACGACGATTTGTAGCCTGCATCGTCGAAGGTCTTGGTAGCGCCTTCGGGCGAGAGTTCGTAGAACACTCCTTCCTTGTAGCCGTAGAGCAGTGTTCCGTCTGAAAAACCTTCGGCGGCAGCGGCGAGCGGACTCAACGCCAGCGCGACACCGAGATAATAAGATAGGCGGGATGACATCAGAAAAGTAGTTTTGTGTAGTTGAAAATGTGATAACAATAATATTGTTGCAAAGTTACAAAAAAATTTAATTCCGCAAAAGTCACAGATGTCCCAAGTGTCCCAAGCGAAGGCGTCCGTGGGACAGTGGGACACCGGGACAAGGTCAGCGGGTTTTGGCGAGGGTGGAGTTGTAGTAGCGTGGGTCGGTGCTGACGTCGGTGCCGAGGGTGAAGGGGCACGGCGGGAGCGGGGTCGTGGCCGTGGGGAGTTCGATTTCGGCGAGGATGAGGGGTGCGTGTCGCCCGTGAAATTCGTCTATTTCCCAGCAAAGACCATCGGGGGCTTCTACGATGTGGCGTGTTTTCGATATGGCCCAACCTCCGGCGAGGCGTTCGGCCATTTCGTCGGCGTCGGCCACGGGGATTTCGTATTCCCATTCGGCCCGGCTGATGCCGCGGTTGATGCCTTTGACGGTGAGAAAGGCGCGGTCGGCTTTGACGCGCACCCTTACGGTGGCTTCTGGATTATCGGAGAGGTAGGCTTGGCGGATTGGGTAGGAGCGCACCACGAAGGGACGCCAGTCGGCGGTGGTGAGGAGAAATTTTCTTTCGATTTCGGTGGCCATGAGTAATAAAGATGTGTGCGGATGCGTTACTTTACGGGATGGAATTGCTTTCGGTCGGGCGAGACTCCCGGCAGAATGAACACCAATGCAAAATTACAAACTTTTCGCCACAATGCGCTACGGCCTGATGAGAATTATCGCTGCGTTGCTGCTTGTCGTTCTGACAGGGGCACGGCTCGCTGCCGCCGAATGGTTTGACGTAGGAGGCACGGTGACCGACTCTCTGACCGGGGAGCCGCTGCCATATGCCACTGTCTATCTGCAAGGTGCACGCATCGGGGGACTGACCGACGAGGAGGGGCGCTATCATCTGTCGGCGTCCGCGCCGTTTACGTCAGTGAGGGCTGCGCTGATGGGATATGAAACCCGTGTGATTGCCGTCGACTCCCTCCGACAGGGTATGAGGCTCGACATCGCGCTGAGGCCTCAAAGCGTGGAGCTTGGCGAAGTGGAGAAACATGGGCGGAAGTCGCGCTACTCGAAGCGTGACAATCCCGCCGTAGAGTTTGCGCGGCGCATCCGTGAGAAAGCCGCAGCCTCCGACCCTCGCCGCCACGACGGCTATCATTACGATAAATATGAACGTATCACTCTGGCGCTCAATGACTATACGCCTGATATGGCCGACTCGCTGGGTCGAGCATCGCGCCGCTTCGGATGGATGGACGAGTATGTCGACACGTCGGAAGTGACCGGCCGCCCTATCCTCAACGTGGCCATGAGGGAGAAGGCTTCGACGGTGGGCTATTCGGGAGGCGAGCACCGCGAACTGGTGGAGGGCCTCTCGGGCGCAGGTGTCGACGAGGTGCTTCCCCCTGAAAGTCTGCAAACGTTTTATGACGAAATTCTGGGCGAAATAGACATCTACGACTCGGAGATTTCGCTGCTGCGGCGCAGTTTCGTGAGCCCGTTGGCGAGGGTTGCCCCCGATTTCTACAGGTTTTATCTGACCGACACGGTGCGTCTCGGGGCCGACTCGTGCATCGAGCTGTCGTTTGTGCCCCGCAACACGGCTTTGCCCGGTTTCCGCGGTCGGCTCTACGTCGGACTGACCGACCCTGAAATGCGTGTGCGCCGCATCGAGATGAGTGTGCCGCGCGAGGTCAACCTCAATTTCGTCGACAATCTGCGCATTGCTCAGGACTATGCCACATCGCCCGACGGGAGCCGACTCAAACTCTCCGACGACCTCGTGGTGGAGGCGCGTCTCATGCCCGGCACCCCCGGCATCTATGCCCGACGCATCAGCACCCACACGGGACATTCGTTTGTGAGGTCGGCGCAACTCGATTCGCTTTTTTCCGCCTCGCAGATGCCCTCGGTGACAGCGCCGGATGCCACCGACCGCGACTCGCTTTTCTGGCAGCAGCGACGCACGGCGGCCATTTCGCGCGGCGAACTCGAAGTGGAGCGCATGATGGCGCGTCTGCGCCGCGAACGCCTTTTCCGTCTGGCCGAGGGAGGGCTGCGCATCATCTCGGAAGGCTATGTCGGGATAGGAGGCAAGGAGGCAAAGGTGGCCTACGGGCCTGTAATCAACTCGGTGGGACTCAATTCGCTCGAAGGATTTCGTATGCGAGTGGGGGGCATGACCACGGCGCAGCTGTCGCGACGTTGGTTCGGGAGCGGCTACGTGGCCTACGGTTTCAAGGACCGCCGTTTCAAGTATGGCGCGGAGGTGGAGTATTCGTTCCGCGACAAAAAGTATAACGCGCGCGAATTTCCGGTGCATTCGCTGAGGGTGGAGTCTACGTTCGACACTGAATGGCTCGGCGACGAGACGATGCACGGCGCGGTGGATGCCATGTGGTTTTCAACCCGTTTCGAGCGCGAGACGCAGATAATCTACAACAATCGTCAGAGTCTGGTCTACACACTCGAGACACCCCGGCGGCTTGCTTTGACGCTCCGCCTCGACCGCGCTGACCGCGAGGCAACCCCACTGATGGCGTTCCGCGACGGGCATGGGCGCGAGTTTTCGCACTTCCTGCTCAATTCGGCCACTCTGCAACTGCGGTTCGCTCCCGGCGAGAGATTGCTCGAAACTCGCATGGGGCGCACCATCCTCCCCTCGGAAAGTCCGCTCTTCGTGCTTAGCCAGACCGTGGCTCCGAAAGGGGTGGCGGGCAACCGTTTCGCCTATGCCTCGACCACGCTCGACGTAGCTCGCCGTTTCCGTCTGCCGGCTTTCGGCTCCATAGCCGCACGCCTCAAGGGGGGACACATCTGGACCCGCTCGCCCTATCCGGTGCTTTTCATTCCTCCCGCGAGTCTGTCCTATTTCAGGGGCACGTCGTCTTTCGGGTGTCTGAGTCCGCTCGAATTTATCAACGACTCCTACGTGCGTCTCGACTTGACCTATCACGCCGAGGGGGCGCTGCTCGGGCAGGTGCCTTTCCTGCGGCTTCTGAAACTGCGCGAGGTTGTCGGGTGGAAAGGGCTGATGGGACACCTCTCGGAGCGCAACCGCCCTGAGCTTCACCCCGATTTGTTTGCGTTTCCCGACGTGGCCCGCGCCACGCGCATGGGCAGCCGACCCTACATGGAGGCCTTCGTCGGAGTGGAAAACATCATGCGTCTCTTCAGGGTTGACTATGTTTGGCGTCTCACCTATCGCGACACTCCGGGTGCGTGCCGGGGAATGGTGAGAATAGGCATAGCCCTCAGTTTCTGACAGAACGTGGTGGGGCGGACTCGACCGTGGAGGAGCCGATGCGTCATTTGTCTCTGCGCAGGATGGCTTCGGAGTATCTTCTTCCGAGTTCTATCTGTGCGGCACGGCTGTAGTGTGGGTCGCGCTCGTTTTTGAAGCGGCGTTCGAGCCCTTCGCTATTGACGTAGCTGCAGAGCGGCACGAGTCGGGTCGTGGCGGGAACAATCGAGTCGTTAAACCGGGCGATGTCCTCTTCGGGTGCCCAATTCCAACGTCCAACCTGCCCGATGACCACGGGCACGCTGTCGGCTGCGAGTGCCGTGCGAAGGGCCGTTATCATGGTGAGGAATTGGCCGGGATAGTCGGGGGTCTTGCGCTGCACATCGGTTTCACCCTGATTCCAGAGGATGCCTTTGAGAGTGCCGCACTCCAAGGCCTGACGGGTGCGCTTGACGGCATCGCTGAAATAGCTGTTGGCTTTGTCGGGTTGCCACTCGGCGATGTGCGAGCCTCCGCGGGCATTGACCACGAGCAGAATGGGGCGTCCCGTCTCGCGGTGCATCACAGCTCCGAATTCGTTGCCGGGATTGTAGCCCTGCATGGAGAGGTCTTTGCGTATGGTGGAATATTTGTTGAGGGGAGCGACGGCAGGTTCGGGCACGCCCTCGGCGTTGAGCAGCCAGACGCCGTCGATGATTTCGGTGGTGTCACGGGCTTCGAGCGGCCCGCGTCCGGCCATGTTTGATTGGCCGATGAGAAGGTAGACGTCGAAGTCGGAGGGAGTTTCGGCTGCGGCCAACGTAGCCGTCAGCAGGAGCAGAAGGTTCAGAAAAAGATGCTTCATCGTTGAGATTCGGCGGGGTCGTAGCTGAGGTGAGGGGGTTGGTTATAGCAGGTGTTCTGCGAGACGATGGCCAGACGATACTGGTGGTCTTCCATGAGGCAGGGCAGACGGTGAGCCGAGGGGATTGTGGTGGTGAAGATGTAGATGTCGCTGTCGGTTGAGGCGTCGCGCAGGATTACCTCTTCGCGCCAGTCGCCGAGGATGTCGGCTTGCAGGCAGGGGGTGTTTTTGGTGCCGTTGCAGGCGCGGATGTCGCCGTAGGCACGGAAGTCGGCTATTGTGTCGAGGCGGGTCAGCTCGGGGTCAGGTTTGGTAATCTGAGATCCGTCGAGCAGTTCGTCGTAGAGGTCGCCGTCCCAGTAGATGCGGAAATTGATGGGAAGGCGTCCCTCGACTTCGCCCACGGGGCGACCGTGGTTGTAGATTTTGCGCGAGTCAGACGCCCAATACTCATGCCCGGGATAGAGAGGCGTGATGTTGGCCGTGAGACCGCGACCCACGTCGGTGCCTGTCTGCGGTTTCGAATAGATGATTTCGCCTGTTGCAGCGTCGCGCATGGTCGAGTCGTAGGGGTAGGGGGCATATTCCTCTTCGTGGGGCATGTAGACCTGAAGCCCCGGACGTTCGGGGAGGAATTGGCCGAGATGGAGAGCGTCGCCGTGGCCGCCGCCGGTGCGGTAGAGCAGCGAGCCGTCATGGTCGAGAGCCGAAGCTCCGTACATGATTTCGTCCTTGCCGTCGCCGTCGACATCGCCCATCACCACCGAGTGGGCGCCTTCGCCCCAGAGTCCTTCCATGGGACGGTCGGATTTGTGAAGCCACACTTCGCGCAGCTCGCCGTCGCGGAAATCTACGGCCCACACAAACGAGCCGGAGTAGTAGCCGCGGCACATTATGGCCGAGGGTAGCACGCCGTCGAGGCAGGCGGCTCCGGCCAGATAGCGGTCGGCGCGGTTGCAGTGGTCGTCGCCCCAGATTTCTTCGGTGACGTCGTAGTAGGCGGGACGGTAGGGAATGGTGCTCAGAGCCTTGCCCGTCTTGCCGCTGAACACGGTGAGGTATTCGCTCCCCCCGCGGATGTGGCCGAACGCTTTGCCGCGGTCGTGGACGCGATGGTCTTCGTCTGCGCGGTCGTTGCCGAGAAGCACCGGTGTGCCGGTTCCGTCGATAGTGCCGGGGGCTGTCTTGCAAATCATTTCAGCACACCCGTCGCCATCGAAGTCTTCCACCACGAATTGGGTGTAGTGGGCTCCGGAGCGGATGTTTTGACCGAGGTTGACGCGCCACAAACGTGTACCGTCGAGTCGGTAGCAGTCGAAAATGGTCTCGCCCGTGTAGCCCTGATGCGAAGGGTCGTGAGCATTCGAAGGTTCCCATTTCACGAAGAGCTCGTAGACCCCGTCACCGTCGACATCGCCCACAGACATATCGTTGGGCGAGTAGGTGAAGGGTCGAGGCTCTCCCTCGCGTCCGGGCAGCGTGTCTCCCTCGGGACGGTCAAGATGGATTTTCAGGTAAGGCGCCTCCCATGCCACGCAGCTGCCTGTCTCGCCGGCTCCCGCGGCGGTGCGCACCTCGTAGGTGTCGCCCGGGTGTCCTTGCGGGTCAACGTAGTTCGTGCCTCCTGAGAGGGAAGTAAGATTGATTTTCACGCCGTTGCGGTAGACGTCGAAAGACGCGTCGGCCCCATCACGCGAGAGCGAGCGCCACGACACGAAAACGCCCTCCTCGGTGGGAAGGGCCACAACGCCGCGGTTGAGAAATTCGGTTTTCGGAGCGGCCGACGCCATGAAGGCCAGCCCGGCGGTCAGTATGCTTAGAAAAGTAGATTTCACGGATTGATGATTAAGGTTGATTCGGAGAGCAAAGTTACGAAAAATTCCCGAAATTGCGAAAATTTGCTTACCTTTGCGCCAAGCATCATTCCTCAGTCCACTGCGTAAATTGTTTGAATTTAACGCAAGGCGGTTTGAGAGAGGGCGCAGTCAGATTATGGTTTCGTTCTTAAATTCAAGCGAAACGCCGTCTGTCTCTAACAGAAACTGCGCAGCAAGTTTCTTCTGATAGGCATTGAGAGAAGGCACCGTGCGGTTGAAGACTGCGTATGCTCTCGGTCGGGCACTGGTTTTCAAATCTATGCCGACCTTCCGACACCTTTCGTTGACGTCGTCAAAGGTGAGCTTCAGTTGATTTTTGGCTTTATCGTAATTCTCGATAATCGCCTCACGCGTCTTATTGGCGGCATTCGACTTGAATTCGATAAAACGAATGCTCTCATCCGTCAGCAGTGCGCAGTCGCATTTGCTGTCTTTCTTATAGATGAGACCGTCGATATGCCAAAGGAACATGTCTTTGTGGTCTCGGTTGACCACCTTTAAGGCCTTGTCGAATCCCAACCCGTTTGTATCTGTGACAAATCGGGAAAAGCCTGCCTCAGCGTCGTCAACGATGAAAATAGTTCCCCGTTCAGACCATTCAAACAATTCCACGAGAAAATCCTCGTCGCGGACTACGTCGGCAAACGCTTTCGCATCCTCATAGGCAGCTTTAAGCCTGAGCCGTTTAATAGGATTGAAATTCATCATAATTTGCTTGAAATCATCGGTTCTCGCGCATGTAGTCGGCGGCGGCTTCCTGAAGAGATTCAAACTCACCGGCTAACAATTCGGAAACCTCATCCAAAGAATTGAAATCAATCATTCCGGTTGAGGCATCCATAAGCGAACGGCAATAGTCGCCTCCGTTAATCTCTTCGCCCAACGAATAGACCGAGCAATCGGATGCCTTGAGGCTGTGTGCTTCGGGCATCACTTTGTCAACGAATGGCTTGATTCCTTCACCGTATTTTTCTATCAGCATTCCTGCAAACAGCATGTTGTTCATCGCCGACAGCAAGTAGGGACTATGCGTGGTGATGGTCAACGTGCGCGTGGGGTGCTTGACGGCTTTAAGGATATACTGAAGAAGTTCAACCTGCTTGGTGGGAAACAGATTACACTCAGGTTCTTCGATGACATATGAGGAATACTCACGCTTGGTTATGGCGTAATGGAGCACGAACAGCAGCGGGACAAGCGACTGGATGCCTGACGACGCAGCATTCATCGGAATATTTCTGTCGTCAGGGCCGATGAGGATGGAGTCTTCAGATGCCTCATGTCGGAATGTGACGTCGAGCATCTGAATGTGAAAGGCGGGAAATTCCGACTTGGCATTCCCGAGTTCTACCATAAACCGCAACAAAATCTTGGGAATAGTAGAATTGGCCAACGCCAAGGCCGGCATAAGGTTGGTCAGGACAGAATAGATGATTCGCTCGGCGGGAATGTAGATGGAGTTAGTCAGCACTTCAAGTATCGCCTTGTTCTCACCTCCTTGCATGGCTTTCCTGACCTCTTCGGCATGGTAGATTTTATCCAGTCTCAGGTTGAGAATATGGTCAACTATACTCTCTGGTGTGGTGATGGTTTCTCCGCCCACAGTCAGATAATATGAAATTTCGTGGTGACGGAACTCAATATGAAAACGTCCGTCATCCTCACTCATATCAAAGGCAATGAAATAATCATCGTCCTTATAGATTTCGAGGTTATACTCTTTCAGCAGATTGTGCCACATGCTCTCTCCACCCATTATCAATTTGCACAGGCTCAGGTAATCGGTGAAAATTGTTATCAGCTTTGCCAGTGTGCTTTTGCCTACAGATTGTTCGCCTATCAACATGTTGATGGAGCGGAGTTCTACCGTGGCATTGCTGACGGGACCAAAATTCTCTACATGAAGAGTTTTATGTTTCATAATTATGATTTCTATAACCTTTGCAAAGTTACAAAAAATTCCTGAAAGTCATGCACCTCGGGAAATTGTTCTGAGGATGCATAGAACATTTTCCTCAGCCCGCTGCGTAAAAATACGCAATGCACTGCGTAAATTGTTTTGAAGTGACTCAAGTTAATGTGAAACAGTGCGTTGCGATTGACGGAAAAGCGAGCCGAAACCGCAGGGTAAGACGATGCGGGAAGCAAGGCCCGGGTGGAGCACTTGTTTCCCGCATCAGAATGGGGTGAATTGAGTGTGAATTGTCAGAGAAGAGCCGGCAATCAGACGAGGTGGGCGATGAGGTCTTCGCGTTCGCCGGGGAGAAGGTCGATTACGGGGATTTCCACCATCGTGTATGCTCCGGGAGCCAGACGCATCGAGGCGCGGGCTACACCTACGAGGAGCTGAGCGGTGAGAGCAGGGTTGTTGATTGACATGTTAAACTCGAAACGCTGGTTTTGCGTTGCGCCGCTGACACCTTTGCGCACCATGTGGACACCGTGGCCCATGTCTTTGACAGCGTCAACGCTTTCGACGGCCATGACGTGGGTTTCGTCGGAGGCGAAGTAGGGGTCGGCCTTGACGGCTGCGGCTACGTCTTCAAGCTTGGCACCGGGGAGCAGCTCGACGTAGACCATGCGGCGGTGCATTCCGTCGCCTTTGGGCATGGTCATCGAGAGAGCGTTCTTGACACCCGGTTTCGACTTGACACACACGGTGTGGCCCATGCTCATACCGGGACCGAAGTTGGTGTAGGTGAGTCCCTTGGGAGCGGCTGCTTCGAGAAGGGTGCGCACCACCGAGTCGCTGCCCGGGTCCCATCCGGCCGAGATGACGGCCACGCGGCCTGCCTTGCGTGCGGCCTCGCCAAGCGAGCGGCGAAGAGCGACGATAGAGGTATGGATGTCGAAGGAGTCGACGGTGTTGATGCCCATCGCGAGGTATTGCAGGGCATACTTTTCTACTTCTCGTGTGGGGGTGCAAAGGATAGCTACGTCGACGTGGCCGAGCTCTTTGATGTCGGTGACCACTTTGTAGGAAGCCAGTTCGGAGGGAATTTCAGTGACATTGCGGCGCACTACGCCTGCGATTTCAAAGTCGGGAGCGGCCTGAAGGGCTTCGATGGTGAAGCGGCCGATGTTGCCGTAACCTACGACGGCTGCACGGATTTTCTGCATGGATATAATAATGTGTAATTGTGTAATCGGGAAGGAAGATGGATGTAAGTAAGTTCTAAAAATAAAACGATATATGTAAAGGAAAAATTCTTGAACAATAAAACTCGTTCTTTTTGGATGTTTTGTGTTTGTCACTCAGTTGTGTAGCAGGCTACACTCCTTCGTTCCGCGCACAAATCATCTCAAAAATAACTTCGTCTTATTTGTCCATTTATTTTTATCACTTACTTATTGAAAAAGTGACGGGAGATGCGCCCATGGCATCCCCCGTCGGAAATAACGTTTGACGGGCCGAAAAGGTTCAACCCGGCTGACGGATTATTTTTCTTTGGCGATGGCTTCGGTGTCGCGGGCAATCATCAGCTCCTCGTCGGTGGGGATGACCACCACCTTGACTTTCGATGCGGCCGAGGAGATGACGGCCTCTTTGCCGTGGATTTCGGCATTGACAGCTTCGTCGAGTTCGACGCCCATGAAGCCGAGGGGCTTGCAGACTTTCGAACGGATGACGGCCTGATTTTCGCCTACGCCTCCGGTGAAGACGATGATGTCGACGCCTCCCATTTCGGCTGCGTATGCGCCGATGTATTTGAGGATGCGGTTTTCATACATTTCCTGAGCCAGGGCGGCGCGTTCGTTGCCGGCGCTGATGGCGGCGTCGATTTCGCGCATGTCGCTCGAAACGCCCGAGACGCCGAGCAGACCGCTCTCCTTGTTGACAATCTTCTGGAGCTCTTCGGCCGATAGATGATGCTTGAGCATGAGGTAGACGAGAGCGCCGGGGTCGACGTCGCCCACACGGGTGCCCATCATCAGGCCTTCGGTGGGTGTGAGACCCATCGAGGTGTCTACACTCTTGCCGTCGACAACTGCCGTAATCGAACCGCCGTTGCCCACGTGGCAAGTGATGATTTTGGTGCCTTCGGGCTTGATGCCGAGAAATTCGCACACGCGTCCCGATACGTAGCGGTGGCTCGTGCCGTGGAAGCCGTAGCGACGCACGCCGTCTTCTGCGTAATACTTGTAGGGGAGGGCATACATGAAAGCCTTGGCCGGCATGGTCTGATGGAAGGCCGTGTCGAACACCGCCACCTGAGGCACGTTCGGCATGAGGGCGTCGATAGCCTCGATGCCGGTCATGTTGGCGGGGTTGTGGAGGGGTGCGATGTCGTAGCACTGACGTATCATCTCCTTGACAGGCTCGGTGATGAGTACGCTCTTAGAGAACTTTTCTGCACCGTGTACCACGCGGTGGCCGACGGCATCGATTTCGTCGAAGCTCTTGATGCAACCGTCTTCGGGGCTTGTGAGGAGGCCGAGGATAGCTTCTACGGCTCCTTTGTGGTCGGTCTTGCCAAGTTCGAGGATAGCCTTTTCGCCGTCGGCTTTCTTATATTTGATGAAGCCGCCTTCGAGTCCTACCTTTTCGGCACCGCCTTCAGCGAGTACTGCGTCGTCGGTGGTGTCGATGAGTTTGTATTTCACAGAGCTGCTTCCGCAGTTGAGAACGAGGATTTTCATTGCTTGAGAATCTTAATGTTGGTTACTTTTTAAGACCGATGGCCTGGTTGCAGGTGAGGATGATGGTCTTGTAGATGTCTTCGGGATAGCAGCCGCGCGAGAGGTCGTTGACGGGAGCGGCGAGACCCTGAAGCACGGGACCCACAGCCTCGACACCGGCCAGACGCTGCACGAGCTTGTAGGCGATGTTGCCCACTTCGAGCGAGGGGAAGACAAGCACGTTGGCACGACCCGACAGAGGCGATTCGGGAGCCTTCGAGTTGGCCACCGAGGGCACGAGAGCGGCGTCGGCCTGAAGCTCGCCGTCGATGATGAGGCTGGGCTCCATGGTCTTGGCGATGGCGAGAGCGTCAATCACCTTCTGGACGCGGTCATGCTTGGCCGAACCCTTGGTTGAGAAGCTGAGCATGGCAACGCGGGGCTCGATACCGGCCACGTCGCGGGCGGTCTGAGCAGCCGAAACGGCTATCTGAGCGAGTTCGGCAGCAGTGGGGTCAGGCACAACGGCGCAGTCGGCGAAAATCAGCAGACCGTTGGTGCCGTAGGGCGAATCGGCGGGGAGCACCATGACGAACGCACCCGATACTACCGAGATGCCGGGTTTGGTCTTGATGACCTGGAAAGCGGCGCGGAGCACGTTGCCTGTAGTGTTGCGGGCACCTGCCACCTGACCGTCGGCGTCGCCGGCTTTCACCATCAGACAGCCGAGATAGAGAGGATTGGCCGTGGTCAGACGAGCCTCTTCCATCGAGATACCTTTGCTCTTGCGCAGGTCGAAGAAGAGGGGAGCGTATTTGTCGATTACCTTTTCGTCGGCGGGGTCAACGATGGTGGCGCGCTCGATATTTTTGAGCTCGAGTTCACCGGCCATGCCGAGGATTTCCTCACGGTTACCGATGAGGATGATGTCGGCTATTTCGTCGGCTATGATGCGGTCGGCGGCTTTGAGGGTACGGGGTTCGGTGCCTTCGGGAAGCACGATGCGCTGGCGCGATGCTTTGGCGCGCTCTGTAAGTTTTTCAAAAAGTCCCATTTTGAGATGTGTGTATGGTATTTTTATGTAAGTTGACGTGAAGAGGCCTGACTCTCTCTAAGAGAGACCATAGCAAGGCTGAGGGGATAGAAGGCCATGTCAGTTATGACGACGCGCTAATTCCCCTCATAGCTTATCCCTGCAAAGGTAGCAAAAATTTGATGCCCCACCAATTTTTTTCGGTAAATAGTTTTTTAAATGTGAAAAAAAGTCGGAAAAATTGGGATGTGTAAAAAAAAAGTTGTAATTTTGCAGCGCCATTACGAAATGCGGGCAGAGTGTGCAAACGCGTGCCCGGCGTCTTACCAACGCATATTTCAACGTAACAACAATCCACAGACCCTGACACTCAACACAATGAAAGCAGATCTCCATCCTTCTAACTACCGCGAAGTGGTGTTCAAAGATATGTCTAACGACGAAATCTTCATCACCCGCTCTACCGTTGCCTCTAAGGAAACCATCGAAGTAGATGGCGTGACCTATCCCCTCGTGAAGCTCGAAATCACCTCGTCGTCACACCCCTTCTTCACCGGTAAGCAGAAGCTCGTCGACACCGCAGGTCGCGTTGACAAGTTCATGAGCCGCTACGGCAACCGCAAAAAGAAATAATCGTCCTCGCACGACGCAAACCATACCATAAAAGGACCGCACTTGCTCCTACGAGTGAAGGCGGTCCTTTGGTGTGTACAGACATCCCCCAAAAGTTTTCCTCCACCCCCCAAGAGCACAGCCTCCCCGACATAAGTTGTCCCATGCTGTCCCATTGTCCCACTCGATAGCGTCCCTTGGGACAGTGGGACAATTGGGACAACATTTCCAGGCATAACTACGTTTTCGCCGTTATCGCACTACCAACGCCCTGATTTTGGCGTATCTTTGCAATGTAAATGCAGGACGGATAGGCTCCCGCTCCCTCTTCTTTCTAAGATATAAGAGAGAAGAGAGAGGGAGGGGGAGAGAATATTCGTAATTATGCTGTCGCATAATTACTCTCTATACATAAAACGAAGCGTTAGCGCCCGTAAGCACCAACGCTTTAGCGTAAACACAAAGAGCGACTGCGAATGTCGCCTTAATTGATGGCTGTCGCCACGTCACCACTGTACTCAAGGGATTGGGACAGTTGGGACAACCACTATCAGGCATAAGGTTCGTGGGACAATGGGACAGTGGACAATGCGGTTCAAATAAAGAATTGAGGAAGACATCAGAAATTCCTACCGGCACTTCCCCAAAAGATAGCAGCGCCTCCGAATCAAGATAACCGATTGATTAGCAGGTAGGGACGCGCCATGGCGCGTCCGCAGAGACGTTGGCGCGGCGAGAGGGGGTAATTCGTAGTCGTGGGTCTGCGTGGACGCGCCATGGCGCGTCCCTACCTGCTAATCAGACGATTAGAGCGCGCAACATACCCTCCGTGGATGTGGTCAATCCTCTATTTGAACCGCATTGGGACAGTGGACAACCATTTTTAGGCAGAAGCGTCCGGCTGGATATTTGGGGGATTCAGGGGAATGTATGCGGCGGGATGGGCTGATGGGGAGTTTTGCGTGGGCGAGGAGGAATGTTCAAGAAAAGATTTCGCGGAGCTTAGACTTAGGTTTAGTCTTTGTCATTCTCTTCGTCATCGTCGTCTTCATTCTCGTTGAAATTGAAGCCTTCGGGGTAGCCTTTCTTATAGCCTTGCATGTATAACTCGTTTCCGTCGCGATCGTAAAGACTTTTCATGGCGATGTTGCGGCTATCCCGCATTCCATCTTGAAATCCGTGCCAATAGCCACGGTCGAACTCTTCCTTCTCTTTGGCTTTCTCTTCTATTCTTTTCTGCCTTACAAGGTCTGCTTCAGCCTTTTGTTCGGTTTACTCCTTTTGAAACGAGAATACCCCAATTGCGTATATCAGCGTAATAGCTATCCAACCCCAAAATAATAGTGGAGATATCTCATAGAACCACGTTAAAAGGAATAGCATCCCTATTATGGTTAGGCAGCCTTTCATCTTTGGTATAGATTTGAGAAATGAGAAGTGTCAGATTGTAACGCGGAGGATTAGGCGCTGGTAGAAGTTGAAGTTCGATTGGGCGAAGTTGAAGTCAAGCGATGCCTGAAGGGAGACGTTGCGGGTGCGGATGAGTCGGGCGGCAACAGTGGTGTGGTTATACCAGGATGAGGCGTAATAGGGAGCGCCTTGGTCGAGGAGGGCGCCAAACTTGCGGAAGTAGGGATAGAGCGGCGACGACCCGGCGTAGAGAGTGTTCTTGAGTTCAAGCCAACGCCATGAGGCGGCGGCGTCAAGCCAAAGACCGACGGGGCAGTCCCACGACCCGACGAAACGGTCGCGGCAGAGTGCGCCGAGAATACCTACACGCACGCCGAGCGAGTCGAGTGCGCCGACTCCACCACGGAAATCAACGCCGACGTAGGGATTGTAGAGAAGGTTGTCGACAACGCGCTCATCTTCGGGGGCGTTGGAAGTGCGGGCGAGGTGGTTCATCATGGCAAGTCCACCCGCCAGCCACGGCGAGGTCCGTTTCTGATACTCGCCCATCGCTACAATGTTGAAAGCTTCGCGACGGGTGTCAGACTGCATTCCGCGCCAGTCAATCATGGCCTGAAAGAAACCGCACCTTCCAACCGACGAGACCATTGCGCCGCGGACGTTGCGCTGCACGTAGTTGGCCGAGTCGCTCCAGATGTAGTTTGGCATGGGGCGGTAGAGCATCTCTTTGGCAAACATGCCCATGGCGAATGTCAGACCTTGACGTCCGAAGCGATAGTAGAGGGTGGGAGTGAGCGTGGCATCACGGAAATGGTCGGTGACGGGCTGGGTCCATACGGCTCCGGCGGCAATGCGGTGTGTCCCCCCGGAAAGAGTGAGGCCAACCTCGGGCGCGAGCTGGGCGAAGAAGAAAGTCTGTGCCTGCGCGTAGGTGGCGTCGCCCTCACGGTTGTCAAACACCGAGTTGAAGGCCGCGCTCCAATAGAGGGCGGGACGTTCGGTGTCGGAAGTCTGCGCAAAGGCGGTGAGACAAAGGAGCGGAAGCAGGAAAAGTGAAAGAAAACGTTGCATACTTACTTAAGGTTAGCGTCGTGGTTGCGGGGGATAGAAACGGAGCAGCAGCATGTAGCAGGTGAGGGCTATGGCAGCGCCGAGACACCCGCCGGCAAGGAGGTCGGTGGGGTAGTGGACCCCGAGGTAAAGTCGTGAATAGCAGACTATGACAGCCCAGACGAAGATGGCGCCCGTAAACCATCGGCGACGCATCACGAGCGAGAGCATCGTGGCAAGCCCTATGGTGTTGGCGGCATGGCTTGACGGAAATCCGTAGCGACCGCTTCGATAGCCATCGACGAGGGTGATGCAGGCCGAGAGCGGATTGTCGGGGTTTGACGGACGCAGGCGGCAGACGGCGTCGCGGATGACGTGGGAACTGATTTGGTCGCAGAGCGTAATCATCAGTCCGATTGTCAGCAGAATGGCTACGGCGCTTTTGACAGTGAAGCGGCGGAAGAGCATCCACGCGAAAACACAGTAGAGCGGTATCCAGGTGAAGCGGTAGGATATGACCCACCACACCGTGTCCATCAACGGAGTGTGGGAGCCGTTGGCCCAGAGTAGGAACTGTTGGTCGAGACTGAGGATGTAGTCGGTCATCGCTTGGCTGATGTTTTCTTGCGGCGGGTTTTAGATTTAGCTTTGGTCTTGCGTTTGGCCGAGGAAGATTTCGAGCGTTTCTTGAACGTCAGACCCTGATAGGCTTCCTTGAGCAGAGAATTGTCGACGTCAAACACCGGAGCGATGGGGCGCTCATGGTCTTTGAGCGAATGCTTGAACAGCCATTTGTAGAAATCGGGGTGATAGAGAAGTCGGGCGGGAGTGCCGTGACCCCAACCGGCCACGCGGTCGTAGGCAAGACGGGGAGTCTCAGGGTCGACACGGCTGATGGCTGCCGCCACGTTGTCGCTCTGCTTGATGCTCACGGCGCGGTCGGCTGTGCCGTGGATTAGCCAGAGGGGCACGTCGTTGAGTCCGGAGAGGTCTTTGGCCGAAGCACCTCCGCACATCGCTATCGCGGCGGCGATACGGTCGGGATAGCGTGCGGCCACGTCGACCGTGCCATAGCCGCCGAGGCTCATTCCGAGCACATAGACGCGGTCGTAGTCGATGTTGTGTTCGTCGGCCACATAGTCGAGAAGTGCCATCACCTTGTCGGGGCTCCACGCGCCGCCGGGATTCTGGGGAGCGATGACATAGGCATCGAGCTTGCGCCCCATTTCGATTGCATCGATGGTGCCGTAGCGCTTCACCTTGTTGAGGTCGCGCCCGCAGAGCGAAGCACCGTGGAGAAAGATTATCACCGGTTTAGGCTCCACTTCGGCCTCTTTCGAAGCGTCGGGGGTGTAGAGCCAGAAATCGTAGCTGCCGTTGACTACGCCGGTCATGGCTTTGAGGCGTTGGGCCGAGGCTGAAAACGAGGCCGCGAGGGCTATGATTATTGTAAGAATTAACTTTGTCATGTCGGGGGGTGGCGAGAGAAAGTCCAAAGTTACGAATTTTCTCGCATACTTCAAAATCATTGTTGGCTTATGGAAACTTTTCGCGGTGAAAAATAGTTATAACCTAAAACAGATATTACATAACTTCACCTATTCTCACGTTATGTCAGCATCATTCTCCTCACACCACAACAATCTCAACCCGCCCGACTTCGAGCGCGGCGGCTTTGCTCACCACATATTTTTCTCAGCCCGCCGGGCCATAGCCTCGCACGCATCGGGCGGCAACGTGCTGATTCTGGCCACGGTGTTGGCTCTCATCGTGGCTAACGTGCCCTCGTGGGCGGCGGTCTATAATGGCTTCTGGAATCTGCCTATGCGGTTGCAGATAGGAAATTTCAATCTTTTCAGCCATGCCGGCCACCCCATGACCGTCCTGCAGTTTATCAACGACGCGCTCATGGCGATATTCTTCTTTACGATTGGCCTTGAGATAAAACGCGAAGTGCTCGTGGGCGAACTCTCGTCGATACGTCAAGCGCTCCTCCCCATCATGGCCGCGATTGGCGGCATGATTGTACCTGTCGGGCTTTTCATGCTTCTTGCCCGTGGCACAGCCTACGCCGACGGCGCCGCCATCCCTATGGCCACAGACATTGCCTTCTCGCTCGGCATCCTTGCGCTCCTCGGGTCGAGAGTGCCGCTGTCGCTCAAGATTTTTCTGACTACTCTCGCCGTGGTCGACGACATCGGCGGCATCATTGTCATCGCCACCTGCTATTCCACTCATTTCGAGGCTGCCTATCTGGGCTACGCGGCCATTGGTCTGCTGGTGCTCATAGCCGGCGGTGCGTGGCTCAAAATCCAGTCGAAGATGTTTTATTCCATCGTAGGCATCGTGGTGTGGTTTCTGGTGCTCAATTCGGGCATTCATCCCACGATTGCCGGTGTGCTCGTGGCGTTCTGCGTCCCCGCGGTGCCTGTCTACGAGCCGAAGCACTACATCAAGGTGATACGCGCCAACATCCGTCGCTTCAATGAGGAAGACGACGAACTCCTCGAACGTCGCACCATTCTGACCCACGAGCAGATGGACAACCTCAAGCAAATCGAATCGGCGTCAGACCGCGTCATTTCTCCTCTTCAGGACATGGAAGACTCGCTCCATCCGTTGACCAACTATCTCATTATTCCTCTCTTCGCCTTCGCCAACGCCGGAATTTCGCTGCTCGGCGTTGACCCGCTCACGATAGTGTCGGGCATCTCGCTCGCCATCATCATCGGTCTCGTTGTCGGCAAGTCGGTAGGTATCCTGCTCTTCTCATGGCTGACGGTGAAGCTCAACCTCGCGCCAATGCCCGACCGCTCCACCTGGGCGCAGATGGCTTCCGTGGCCTTCCTCGGCGGCATCGGATTTACGGTTTCGCTCTTTATAGCCAACCTTACATTCGACGGCGCCACACCCAAGTCATTGGCCATGCTCAACGACGCCAAACTCGGCATCGTGGTGGGCTCGTTGCTTTCGGGCGTGATAGGCTACCTCATGTTGCGGCGCACACTCCCGGCAGAGAGTGAGGCCGTACCCGAAGAGGAATAACCCTCTTGAATTACATTGATTTTCAAGGAACACCTTCCTGCTCCGACGGCATCAGAACACACGCGAGATGCCCAGAAGCAGGAGGGTGTTCGGATTGTCGGGGGTTGAGGTGTAGCGCGCCTGAAAGTAGACCTTCAGCGTCGGTTTGATGCGCCACTGCAATCCTGCTCCGAGATTGAGTCCCAGATGAGAGGAGCGCCATGAAGTAGTGTCGCCCGTAATTGGGTCAGTGTCGTGCGAGGTGTACTTCCATGAATTGAAATTGACACCGACGATTGGAAAAAACTCCACCGTGGCAGGCGAAGAAAATCTCAGGGGCACGCGCAGGTCGAAGTTGAAGAGTCCGGCCGACGCGCCGTGGTGGGGAAACACGATGTCGACCGACGGAGCCACTACGACATAGCGCGAGAAGGCGTAGTCGAAGCTCAATCCGGCCGAAGCCGATTTGTTGTGAGAGGCATAGCCGGCTGTCACGCCGATAGATTTGTCGCCGCGCACGGTCTGGGCCGAGGCCATAGCCGCCACCACCGACAGCATGAGCAAAAAGAGTGAAAAACGCATTATTCCGTTACATTTATTGTTATCGTTGCAGGCTTTACCCCTTTGGCTGAGGCGGTGAACGTCATCGTTCCCGGCTCTTTGCCGCTTCGCACGATGGCCGTGGCCGCACCGCTGAAGAGGTCCATTTCGGGGTTTTGGAAGGGGAGGAGGCATGTGGGGTCGCCGTTGGCTGTGGCTTCAAACGCCCCCGCTCCCTTGACGGCGAATTTCACGCGGCGCGAGTCGGTGGCCACGGGATTGCCCTCGCTGTCGGCCACACTGACCGTGATGTAGACCAATTCGTCACCATCGGCCTTGAGAGTAGTGCGCGAAGGTGTCAGCACCAGATGATGAGGCTGGCCGGGCGTGCGCACCGTGGTTTCCTCAACGGCATTCCCTGCCGCATCGTAGGCCACCGCTTTCAGTTCGCCGGGGGCATAGACCACGTCGGGCCAGATAAGACGATAGCGGCTTTGGAGCGTTGAATCGTTCTTCTCGCGCTTGCCTTGGCTCACTCCGTTGACAAAGAGTTCGGCGGCCGGATAGGAGGTGTAGACCATCACGGGAGTGGTCTCGCCCTCGCGTCCGGGCCAGTTCCAGTGGGGCAGCACGTGGAGAGTCGGGGCATCCTCGTTCCACTGCGAGCGATAGAGGTAATATCTGTCTTTCGGCAGCGAGGCCAGGTCGATTATTCCGAAGAGCGACGAGTGGTTGGGCCATGCGTCGGTGTCGTAGGGCGACGGTTCGCCCAGATAGTCGAAGCCGGTCCAGACAAATTGGCCCAGCACCCACGGCTTTTCGTCCATCAGGAAATCAATGTCGGGGGTATTGCTCCAGGGACATGTCTCATTGTCATACGACGACGATTGGTGGTCGGGGGTAATGACGGTGCTGTGCTCGTTCTCAAACGAGAGCGGAAAATGATAGACTCCACGCGAAGAAACGGTCGAGGCTGTCTCCGACCCGAGTATCATTTTCTGCGGTAGCTGTGCATAGGCTTTTTCATAGTGCTGCGGTTTGTAGTTGAAGCCGGGGATGTCGAGCGCGGCGGCAAACCCGTTGGGCAACACGGTGTTGATGCGGTCCATTCCGCAGGACACGGGGCGCGTCGGGTCAAGACGGTGCACGAGGTCCTGAAGCATCGTCAGTTCGGCCATGCCTACGTCGGCCCCCTGACTCGGCACTTCGTTGCCTATCGACCACATCACCACCGAGGGAGCGTTGCGGTAGTGGCGCACCATATTGGTGATGTCGCGTTCGGCCCATTCGTTGAAGAAACGTCCGTAGCCGTTGGGCGACTTCGGGCGATGTCCCCAGTCGTCGAAGGGTTCTACCATGAGCATCATGCCGAGCGAATCGCACAGTTCCACGAGTTCTGGCGCGGGCATGTTGTGGGACGTGCGGATGGCGTTCGCCCCCATGTCTTTGAGCAATTCTAACTGTCGGGCTATGGCCGAGCGGTTGACCGCTGCCCCCAGAGGGCCGAGGTCGTGGTGGAGGCATACGCCCTTAAACTTCGTGGGTACGCCGTTGAGGCTGAATCCGAGTTCCGGCAGGTAGTCGAGTCTGCGTATTCCGAAGCGCGTCACATAGCTGTCTACCTCCTCGCCGCCGACGCTGAGGGTGGTGACGGCGCGATAGAGAGTCGGGTTGGCGGGACTCCAGAGTTCGGGGTGTTCCACGAGGAAATTCTGTGTGTAGTTCTGGCCGCGGGCCACGTATTGTCCGCTCGACTGCGCCACTTCGCGGCCGTCGGGCGAGAGGATGCGCGTGCTCACCTCGATTTTTTCGTTTTTGGCAGCTCCGGCCACTTCGATTTGCAGACTCACCGAAGCTCGCTCGGCGCTGACCGACGGCGTGGTCACATAGGTGCCCCACACGGGAATGTGAACGCGCGAGGTGTTGATTACGTGTACGTTGCGGTAAAGCCCGGCGCCGGGATACCACCGCGAGGCACGTTCGAAGTTTTCCAGCTCCACGCGCAGCGAGTTCGTGCCGGGTCTGACCACTCCGCGGGTATCGACCGTAAACGAGTTGTAGCCGTAAGGCCAGTAGCCCACGAGCGAGTCGTTGAGAAACACGCGGGCGTTGCTCATCGCGCCGTCAAAGAGCAGCGTGATGTCGCGCCCCGCCGTGTCGGCCACTTCAAATGTCGTGGTGTAGGTGCCCTTGCCTATGAACGGCAGGCCGCCTGTACGCCCTGTCTTGGCTGTCTTTTCGGTCTCGCCGTTCTGCTCCACGGCCACCACCTGAAGGTCATTGTCGCGTGAGAACGGACCGGTGATGGCCCAGTCGTGGGGCACGCGCACTTGCTCCCGGGTGTCTGAATTGCCGCGGCTGAACGTCCAGCCGTCGTTGAGGGTGGTAGTCGTGCGTTGCGCGCCTGCTGAAAGCGACGCGAGGCATAGACCTGTTAGTATGGCGATATGGTGTTTCATGTGAGTGGTAAGTAAGTGAGAAAAATCAATGAACGGATAAAAGAAAGTTGTTTTTGAGATGATTTTGAGATTTGAGTTAAGAAGCATAGTCTCCCTATGCGCCTGAACGAAAGTCTCAAAGCATCCAAAAAGAACAAGATTTACTGTTCAAGAATTTTTCCTTACATATATAGATTTGTTTTTAGAACTTACTTAAGAGATTGGCGAAATCCGTTGTGTGGAGACCAACTGCAAAGTTAAGCAAAAAAATTTGTAAAAACGGTAACAGTTTACTATCTTTGCGCAAAAAATCTGACTACCATGAAGAAAATTCTTCTCTATACACTTCTCACGGCTATTCCGATGGGTCTCCCGGCGGTTGAAAACTGGGAAAACCCGGGCGTTTTTGCCGATGGGCGTCTTGATGTGCGTTCCTCTTTCACCCCCTATCCCTCTACGGCCGATGCCCTGTCAGGCGGCAGCTCGCCGCTCGTCATGAGTCTCGACGGAATGTGGGCGTTTTCGTTTGCACCTACCCCTGCCGAAGCTCCCAAGACTTTCCAGAACCCTTCGTTTGATGCTTCAGGCTGGGATTCGATTCCCGTCCCTTCCAACTGGGAAATTCAAGGCTACGGCACACCTATTTATACGAATATCACCTATCCTTTCCCCAAGCGGCCGCCGTTCATTCCTCACGATGACAACCCTGTCGGGTCATATCGCAAGACCTTCACGCTGCCCGACGGCTGGGCCGACAAAAGGGTAGTGCTTCATTTCGGAGGCTCTACGGCGGGTATGTATGTGTGGGTCAACGGCCAGCGAGTGGGCTATGTGCAGTCTACTAAAAATCCTGCCGAGTTTGATGTCACAGGCATCGTCAAGCCGGGCGAGAACGTCGTGGCGTGCCGCGTGCTGCGCTGGACCGACGGCTCCTATCTCGAAGACCAGGATTTCTGGCGTCTGTCGGGCATAGACCGCCCCGTCGAAATCTACGCTACTCCCAAGACTTACATTGCCGACTTCTTTGCCAACGCCGGCCTTGATGCCTCCTATCGCGATGGCCGACTCGACCTTATGGTAGATGTCGACGGTCCCGCCAAATCGGGCAGCCGCATCAGCTACGAGCTCTTCGACAGCGAGGGCCGCAAGGTGATGGACGGCTCGAAGAGTGTAAATGCCTCCGACGGAAAGGTCAGATTTAACGCTTCGCTCAAAAATGTCAAGGCCTGGACCGCCGAGACCCCCTCGCTCTACAAGCTCGTGCTCACTCTCACCGGTCGTGACGGCAAGACTCTCGAAGCCACTTCGGCTCGCATCGGTTTCCGCACGGTCGAAATCAAGAACGGTCAGCTCACCGTCAACGGTCGTCCCCTCGAAGTGCATGGCGTCAATCTCCACGAACACCACCCCGCTACGGGTCACGTCGTCGACGAAGCCATGATGCGCCGCGACATAGAGACCATGAAGCGCCACAATATCAATGCCGTCCGCATGAGCCACTATCCCCAGACTCCGCGCTGGTATGAGCTTTGCGACGAATACGGTCTTTACGTCGTCGACGAAGCCAACATCGAAGCCCACGCGATGGGTGCCGAGAAACAGGGCCGTTGGTCGAAAGTGGGTCACCCCGCCTACGAGCCGGAGTGGCGCGCCGCAATCCACGACCGCCATACCTCCCTCGTGGCTCGCGACAAAAATCATCCTTCGGTCATCGTCTGGAGCCTCGGCAACGAGTGTGGCAACGGCGAAAATTTCACCACCGGTTACGATTTGATAAAGTCGCTCGACCCTTCGCGCCCCGTTCAGTTCGAGCAGGCCGACGAGAATGCCAACACCGACATTATCTGCCCCATGTATCCCTCGATAGCCTACATGAAGCGCTATGCCGACTCTACTTCCGTCAGCCGTCCCTTCATCATGTGTGAGTATGCTCACGCCATGGGCAACTCTTCGGGCAATTTCCAGGAATACTTCGACATCATCCGCTCGTCGCCCCACATGCAGGGCGGTTTCATCTGGGACTGGGTCGACCAGGGTCTTGACGCCACCGATTCGTCGGGCCGTCACTTCTGGGCCTACGGCGGCGACTTGGGCGGCTACAAGTACACCCACGACGAAAACTTCTGTCTCAACGGTCTCGTGCAGCCCGACCGCACGCCTCATCCCGGCCTGATGGAAGTCAAGAAGGTCTATCAGGACATCCGTTTCCGCGGCATCGACCCCGCGGCCGGACGCATCGAGGTTGAAAACGGGTTCTCGTTCCTTCCGTTGAGCGGCTATGAGTTCCGTTGGACGGTCGCTCTTGACGGTCGCACTGTCGAGGAGGGCACCCTCCCGCAGCTCAATACCCCTGCCGGAAAGAATCAGGTCGTTACGGTTCCCTTCTCCATGCCCTCCGCTTCGGGCGAAGTGACCCTCACTGTCAGAGCCTTCACCCGCGAGGCCGCTCCCATGGTGCCCGCTGGCCATGAGGTAGCCGCCGAGCAATGGGTGGTGCGTGAGTGGCCCGGTGTGAAGATGGAAACTGCCGGGGGCGCCGTCATCGTTAACGATAAGGACGGACGTGTCACCATCGGCTGCCGCGACAGCATCGTCTACACCTTCTCGCGCCGCAGCGGTCTGCTCGAACAGATTTCGCTCGCCGGACGCAATATGCTTCAGTCTGCTCTCAAGCCCTCGTTCTGGCGTGCCCCGACCGACAACGACTGGGGCAACAAGGCGCAGACGCGCCTCAACGCCTGGCGCTGCGCCGGCGACAATGCCCGCCTCCTTGCTTTCGACGTGCGTCAGGATGAAGGCTCGGCTCATCTGATTGCCATACTTTCGCTCCCTGAGACCGATTCGCGTCTCACGCTCGACTATGTCGTGCGCCCCGATGGCAAACTCCTCGTCAATGCCCGCCTCAATATCGGTGCCAACAGCCCCTCGGAGCTTATGCGTTTCGGCTTGACCACCTCGCTTCCCGGCTTCGACTCCGTCGAATGGTATGGACGCGGCCCGTGGGAGAGCTATTCCGACCGCAAGACGTCGGCTTTCATCGGCCTCTACAAATCTGACGTGAAAAGTCAGTTCTATCCTTATATCCGTCCGCAGGAGACAGGCAATCACACCGATGTACGCTGGTTTGAAATCTCCAATACGTCGGCCGGCGAGTCGCTGCTCGTCACTGCGCTCGGTCAGACCGAAGGCCTTGATTTCTCCGCTCTCGATGTGGCCGACTCGGCTCTCGACCCCGGTATGCACAAGCATCAGATGCACTCCTCCGAAGTGGTTCACAATCCCGGTCTGACATGGCTCGACATTGATTTCGGTCAGCGTGGTCTGGGCGGCGACAACAGCTGGGGTGCCGCTCCTCACAAGCCCTACCGCCTCGAAGACAAGCAGTATAGCTACGGATTTATGATTCAACCCAAGAAGTAAACTTAACTTTGGAAAAGAAAAGTATCTGGGACCTCGGTCGAGCCGACATCGACCACTACCGCCGGCAGAAGAAAATGCGCCTCACGGTGGTGCTCGACAATGTGCGCTCGCTCAATAACATCGGTGCGATTTTCCGCACCTGCGACGCGTTCGCCGTAGAACGTATCGTCTTGTGTGGCATTTCGCAGACGCCCCCTTCGCCCGAAATCCATAAGACTGCCCTCGGAGCCGAGGAGTCGGTCGAATGGGTTTACGAGCCCGACACCCTCGCGGCCATCAACCGCCTCCAGCTCGAAGGTTACACTCTCTGCTGTCTCGAACAGGTCAAGGGGAGCGAGGACCTCCGCGATTTTGCTCCGCAACCCGGGCGCCGCTACGCTCTCGTGCTCGGCCACGAGGTGAAGGGCGTGAGCCAGGAGGTGGTCGACCAGTGCGACATATGTCTCGAAATTCCCCAGTGCGGCACGAAACATTCGCTCAACGTCAGCGTGTCGGCCGGAATAGCCATCTGGCAATTTTTCAAATCGATTGGGAATGTCTAAGCATGTATCCCGCAACCGGTTCGAGTCGGAGTCGCGCCACCATGCGCGCCGTCGTCGGCATGTCGACCCGGCTCCCGTAGTTGAGCCTGCCAAGGATACCCCTGTCCACAACTCATCGCCAAAACCGAAGCCTGCCATGCCGAAAGAAAGTCTCTTGCTCCTGCCTCCGCGCCTTGATGGTGAGGCTCCTTTGAAAATTGACCTCGCTCACAATAGGCAGATTGTGATTATCGGTGCCAATGGTGCCGGTAAGACTCGTTTCGCCCGACGCATGGCCGAGTCGCTCGGACTGCGCGCTTTTCGCGTGTCGGCGCTTAAAGCTCTCTACGCCACCGATAAGGAAGACACCAGCCCTACGTCGGTCGACGCGGCCTACCACGCCGCCGTCAGCCGCCTCCCTCTGTTGCGCCCCGACCTCAAAGGCGAGTTTGAGCGCATGATGGCTCTCCTTCTCGGCGAGGAAATGCTCCGGTTGCTCGACACCAAGTATTCCGAAGACCCCTCGAAATCCGATTCGAAGCGCCCCACCAACCTTGACCGCACTCTGCGGCGCTGGCGCGAGATTTTCCCCGACAATCGGGTGCTCGTAGAAAACGGTCGGCTCCTTTTCAGCCGTCCCGCCGACGAGGAGGCGCTCTCCGGCCCCGACCGTTACCATTCGGCCAAGCTGTCTGACGGCGAGAAGGCTGTGCTCTACTATCTAGGAGCCACGGCGCTCGCTCCGCGCAATTCGGTGATATTTGTCGACTCTCCCACGATGTTTCTCCACCCGTCGTCCACTCGCGCCCTCTGGGACAAAATCGAGCTGGCGCGACGCGACTGCACGTTTGTCTACACCACCCACGACCTCCAGTTTGCCACTTCGCGCGGCAACTCGGCCACAATCTGGGTGAAAGACTGCAACCCTGCCACGCAGGAGTGGGACTACGAACTCCTGCCCACCCCCGAAGGTCTCAGCGAGGAAGCCTACCTTGCCATTCTCGGAGCGCGCAAACCTGTGCTCTTCATCGAAGGCGACGGCATCCATTCGCTCGACGCCAAACTCTATCCGCTGATTTTCGACGATTTCACAGTCAGTTCGCTCGGCGGGTGCGACCGTGTCATAGAGTCTACCCGCACCTTCAATGCGCTCCGCTCGTTCCACAACCTCGCCGCATGGGGCATCGTCGACCGCGACCGCCGCGACCATGGCGAAGTGGGCTATCTGCGTAACAAAAACATCATGGTGCCCGAAGTGGCCGAAATCGAAAACATCTTCATGGTCGAGGATGTCATCAAGGCTGTCGCCGCTCATTTCGGTCGCAATCCGCAGACTGCTTTTTCAAAAGTCAAGCGCACTATTGTCAAACTTTTCACAGCCGACATTGCCTCGCAGGCTCTCCAGCATACCCGCCACCGCATGAAGCGCCTTGTCGAACACCGCATCGACGGACGGTTCAGCAACATCGATGGCCTCGAACACCACATTGAGTCGCTCTCTGAAATGCTCAATCCCCGCGGCATGTATGAGAGCTATTGCGCCGAATTCAACGGTTACGCCGCTGCCGACGACTATGCCTCGATTCTCCGCGTCTACAATCGCAAATCCATGCTTTCCGAAAGCCACGTTGCCCGCGAATGTGGCCTGCGCCACGACGACAAAGACGCCTACGTCCGCGCAATCCTCGACATACTCAAAGAAAACGGCGAGACAGCCACGGCTATACGCCGCGCCATCCGCCGTACATTCTCTTTGGATAAGTAAGTGAGAAAAATAAATGAACAGATAAAAGGAAGTTATTTTTGCGATGATTTGGGTCTTGAGTGAAGAAGCATAGCGAGCTATGCGCCTGAACGAAAGGCCCGAAGCATCCAAAAAGAACGAGTTTTATTGTTCAAGATTGTTTCTTTACATATTTCGTTTTATTTTTTGAACTTACTTAATGAATTCGGTATGTCGCGTTTGCTCGTCAGTCGGCCGAGGTGATGCGTGCCTCCGGTACGAGCGTCCCGCCTGCAGGTTCGGGATTGCTCAAAGAGGGTTCTACCACTTCGACATCGTAGCTGAATACGCCCCAGGCCATTTCGCGGTCTATCTGATAAATCGATGTGCGCACTTGAAGCACATGGTGGCCAAGCTCCATGCCTTCCGTTGAAATCGAAGCCTGGAAAGGCACTATCGCTGTCGTTTCAAACGGCACGAAGTCCCAATAGTAAGTCGTAAGTCCGAGCGTGGCGTTCTTGGTGCCCTCGGCGGGGGTCACGTAAAGTCCGTCTATAGAGAGTGTCTGCCCTTGCTCCACAACGATGTGGTTATCCACGGTTGCGCCGCCTGAGTATTCGAGCGAAATGTTCACGTCAGGCATATCCTTTCCGTCGTGGTCTGAACACGATGACACGGCGAGTCCTAAAAGCAATGCGGGCAGAAGGGAGAGTAATTTTTTCATAGCGAGTGAGATAGAAAATGATAAAGAGTTGTTAATGTGAGGGTGTGCTTTTCAAAGACGTTACTTATTGTATTCTGTATCGCCTTTGCTATTAAAACACCCTGCCGCCCCGAAAGTTCAACAATTTCAAAATAAGAATAGAGTGCTACCAAATCCGAAATTCTCTGGGTAGTTTTCTGGGTAGTTTCTCTGAACCTTTCCGGGTAGTTTCTCTGAACTTTCCGGGTAGTTTCTCCGAACTTTCCGGGTAGTTTTCTCTGAACTTTCTGGGTAGGTCGTTCAGTTTTGTATGTATAGGTCTTGGTTAGGATGATTACTGCCACTCACAGACATGTGCATACCGACCGTGTTTGAACCTTTTCTCATCGCAGGGCGTTATAATAGCGAAAGGTTGATAAAACATATCCACCTGACAATAACAAAATTCCACATTATTATGAAACGATTTATCCACAAATTCGGCGATTGGTATCGTCGCTCGGCCGCACTTATCTATCATATCTAATTCGCGGCCCGCGCGTTATTTGAAAACAAGTTGAATCGCGCTCTCCCCCGCAATCCATCCACTCGCATCCGCCATTCCGCAGGGAAGGGCTTTTTTTATGCCCTCACGTCTGCCAATAACACTGTCTCCAAAGGTCAGCGGGCTTTTCGCAGGCTTCAACAAGACCGACGGTATCCATTGTTTTCATTTTTTCATCGGGGGATGTTTGGCCGTTTGGGGGAGTGTAACTAACTTTGCATGAAAAAATGTGAAGATGAAACAAATGCGAAAATCAAAGCGGGAGCGTGATGAGCAGTGGGCTCTCGATGTGTTCGACCGCGCTCCCTACGTCACCGTGAGTTTCACCCGTCCCGACGGAACACCCTACGGGCTGCCTCTGTCGCTCGTGCGCTCCGACCGGCGGACGTTCTATTTCCATTGCGCCGCCGAGGGCGAGAAAATCGACTGTCTGCGCCATTCGCCCGTTGTGAGCCTCTCGGCCGTCAGCCGTTGCACCCCGAAATTCGAGGAGGAAAAAGACAATTTCACCGAGTACTATCATTCGGCCGTGGCTCTCGGCGTGGCCGAAGTCGTCTCCGACGATGAGGAGAAAATCAAGGCTCTCCGCCTTCTTTGCGAGCGATTTCTGCCCTCCCACATGGATAGGTTCGACGCCGCCATCGCCCGCAGTCTCGCCATCACCACTGTCATTCGCGTCAGCCTCACCGAGCCGGCTGTCGGGAAGTGCAAGCCCTAAAACATGTAGGTTAACCCGAATGTGACGCTTGGCGCGACACCTCGCTGAGAGAAACCGATGCCTCCCGTCACGCCCAAGCCCCAGTGTCGCCGCCTAACGCTGCTCCTCGCGGTCTGCGTGACCACGGTGTTGAGAATGCGGAGCGTGTCGAGCCGAGCATCGTAGCCGCTCACCACTGCCAGATAGTTCGACGAATCGGTGTAGGTCTTTACCTCCCTGACCATTTCGACGAGCGTATCGTGGCGCACTACGGTCAGCGTCTCCGGCGCGTGTCTCACCGCTATCGGGCGGGGGCGTTCTACAATTTTCACCACGGTGTCGACGCTCAGCGTCAGAGAGCAGCCGGAAGGCGTTTCAGTTTGCCGTGGCGAACGGCCTGCAATTAAGCCGACCATCAGCCCGACCGCGAAAATGATGATTTTGTTAAGCATAGGAAAAGCGTTCTTGTTAAGCATAGGTAACGAGTTTTTTCTGCAAATATACGCCACCCCGGCCCCCATTACGGTGCGATAACGCCGGAACAGGAGGTTTTTTAGTGGTGCTACACAATAGACGGCCTGTGGGCTGCGTTATTAGAGAGAATGTAACCCGCCTCTCGTTATGCATCAATCCGAACGTGTGAAACTAAGTGTCATTGTGCCGGTCTATCGCACCGAGCGCTACCTTGAGGAGATCGTAAGGTCGCTCAAGGCGCAGACGTTTACCGATTTCGAAGTGGTGCTCGTCGACGACGGTTCGCCCGACGGCTCTCCCGCTCTCTGCGACAGGATTGCTGCCGAAGACAAGCGTTTCCGCGTCATCCACAAGCTCAACGAAGGCCTCGGCTACGCGCGCAACACCGGCCTCGAAGCGGCGCGGGGCGAGTATGTCACTTTCATTGACTCCGACGACACCATCTCGCCCGATACATTTGCCGACGCCCTTGCGATTCTCGACGAGACCGGTGCCGACATGGTGCGCTACACCTGCAACCGTTTCACAGATTCGGGTCAATCCACCCCCGAGAGCTACGACGGCGCGCCGCAGTTGTTCGACTCCGAAGCAGACATCCGCGCGATTGCCCTCTGCATCTTCGACATCCCCACCCCGGCTCACGAACGATATGACATGGGCGGCTCATCGTGCATGGCCATCTACCGCCGCGACATCATCGAGCGTCATCACATTCGCTTCGAAAGCGAGCGTCAGTACATGAGCGAAGACTATCTCTTCAGCTTCGACTTCTACATGCACGCACGCCGCGTGGTGTGGCTCCCCCGCACCTACTACCACTATCGCGTCACCCCCGGAAGTCTCACGCAGCGGCTCAACCTCAATGTCATGGACCGCGTCGAGACCTATTCGCGCCACGTCACCGAGGTGCTCACCGAGGCCGGCATGGGCTCCGAAGCCCTGCACTACGCCACGGGCTTCTACATCCGTGCCCTGCGCGCCAACATGCGCCACGTCTTCATGTCGAAGACCCTCTCGATGGCCGAAAAGCGCCGTTGGTTTCACGAGCGTGTTTCCGACCCCGTGTTCCGCGCCCGATGCGAGGACTACGACATCGACTCCCTCCCCTTCAAGCAGCGCACCCTCCTGCGCGCCATGCTAGCCGGGAGGTTTGCCACCTGCTATCTCATCATCACCCTTTTCTCGCGCCTGCGCCGCGACAAGCTCAAATGAAGATTTTCTACTACTTTCTGGAATACCCCACGCCCATGTATCAGTGGCAGCGCTCCAATCTGATAGATGAGCTTGAGCGTGCCGGCCACGAAGTGGTGACGTTCAATCCCGCCCTCTGCGAGTCGGCTGCCGAGGCCGGCGAGAAAGCTCTCGCGCTCCTGCGCGAGGGTGGCTACAATCTCTTCATGAGTTGCGACGACCAAAGCGTGCTTCTGCCCGACACGATGACGCGCGTGCGCGAACTTGGTATCCCCTCGCTGATGATAGCCTGGGACAACCTCGAGCTCCCCTACAAGCAGCGTCGCATTGCCCCTCTCTTCGACGCCGTGTGGCTCACCTCTCACGAGACTCGCTACCTCTTCGAGCGCTGGGGATGCCGAAACATTCATTTCGCCACCTACGCCGCCAATCCTTTCACCTATCGCCCCGCGCCCTACACCGACACCCTGCGCAGCGTCGGGTTCATCGGCTCGCCCTACGGAAGTCGCACCAACAAGCTCAACGACCTCGTCCACGCCGGCATCGACACCGATGTCTACTCTAATGCGTTGGCCGACAGCTCGGTCAACAATTCCGTGCGTGGCGGCCACAAGAAATTCAATCCCCTCGACGTGGCCGTCAAGGCCTCGCGCTACCTCCGCTTTCCCATAGGGCGCCGTGTGCTTGCCTCGACCATACTCAACAAATTCCACCACGACGCGCCGCTCGACCGCCAGGCTCCGGCGTTTCACGCCCACCCCTCGGTGCCCTTCGACGAGATGACCGCCCTCTACTCGGCCCACGCTCTCTCGCTCAACATCACCGAACTGCGCGACACCTACGTGCTCGCCAATCCCATCCCCAAGATTCATCTGCGAACGTTCGAAATCCCGATGTGCGGAGGCCTCCAGCTCACCTCTCGCAACGACGAAATTGCCTCCTACTTCGACGACCGCAAGGAAATCGTGCTCTACGACAGCCGCGAAGAGATGGCCGACCTCTGCCGCTACTACCTCTCGCCCGCCCGCGACAGCGAGGTGCGCGCCATGAAGGACGCCGCCCGTCGCCGTGCCGAAAGCTGCCACACCTGGATGCACCGTCTCAACCCCATCTTCGCCTCCCTCGGCCTCCCCTCCTGACCCCCCGCACTTCCGGCTGAAGAAATTCAAACCGCGCCACAAGACTTATGCTTGCGGCGCGGTTCTGTTATTGTGACGTCCGTTGGGGGGAAAATCACTTTTCGCCGATGAGGGTGGCGATGTCGTTTTCTACGGTGGAGATTGTGCCGATGGCAAACTTCTCCTGAAGCACTTTCAGGATGTCGGGCGTGAAGAATGCGGGGAGGGTAGGCCCGGTGTGGATGCCCTGCACGCCAAGGTAGAGCAGCGCGAGAAGCACGATGACCGCTTTCTGTTCATACCATGCGATGTTGAATACCAGCGGCAGCTGATTTATCGACTCAAGCCCGAACGCCTCCTGAAGAGCCATGGCTATGCGCACGAGCGAGTAGGAGTCGTTACACTGTCCGGCATCAAGCACGCGGGGCACTCCCTCGATGTCGCCGAGCGGCAGTTTGTTGTAGCGATACTTGGCACATCCCGCGGTGAGAATCACGCAGTCGTCGGGGAGAGCCTCGGCAAACTCCGTGTAGTAGTTGCGCGAGGGGAAACGGCCGTCGCAGCCCGCCATCACCACAAACTTTCTGATTTTGCCACGCTTGATGAGGTCGACGATTTTCGGAGCAAGCTCCTCCACCTGATGATGTGCGAAGCCGCCGATGATTTCGCCATGCTCGATTTCGGTTGGAGCAGGGCAGGTCTTGGCTTTGGCTATCACTTCCGAGAAGTCGTGACGCCCTTCGGCATCAGCTTCGATATGGTGTGTGCCGGGCATACCCACCACGCCGAGCGTATAGATGCGGTCGGTGTAGGTGGCTGTTTGGCGCGGAGGCACGATGCAGTTCGACGTGAAGACGAAACACCCGTTGAAAGTCTCGAACTCGTCTACCTGTTTCCACCATGCGTTGCCATAGTTGCCCGCGAAGTGGGGATACTTCTTGAAGTAGGGGTAGTATTGACCCGGAAGCATTTCCGAATGGGTGTAGACGTCGACGCCCGTGCCCGCAGTCTGTTCGAGTAGCTCTTCAAGGTCGCGCAGGTCGTGGCCCGAGATGAGGATACCGGGGTTCTTGCGCACGCCGATGTCAACTTTCGTTATTTCGGGGTTACCGTAGGTGCCGGTGTTGGCCGAGTCGAGCAGGGCCATTGCCTTCACACCACCTTCGCCCATGCGGAGCACCACCTTGACGAGTTCGTCGACGGAGATGTCGGCCCGGCTCACGTCGGCGAGCACCTCTTCGATTATGGCATAGACTTCATCGTCTTCATATTTGAGATTAGCCGCGTGGCGGGCGTAGGCAGCCGCGCCTTTGGCTCCGTAGATGGCAAGCTGTCGCAATCCGCGCTTGTCGGGGTCAGGCTCGGCGAGCACGCCGGTGACGCTTTCGAGCTTCTCATAGTCGGCGGGAGTGGCTTCGAGTGCCACCTCGGGGGCATCGGGCAAGGCAATGGCCGCCTTCTCGCATTTGGCCTTCAGTTCGCGTTTCACCTCAAAGGCGCGACGGATGTAATCGTCGAGCGACGGATTGTCGAAATTCGCGTTGGTGATTGTCGTGAAAAGGGCGTCTATCACTTGATGGTCGGCCTCGCGGTCGGCCTCGCCATTCTTGCGGAGAAGCGTGTTGAGTATGGCGACACCGCGGGTGGCGTAGAGCAGAAGGTCCATGCGGGCTGACGTCTCGGGCAATTTACCGCAGACTCCGCGCAATGTGCAGCCGGAGCCTTTGGCGGTCTCCTGACACTGATAGCAAAACATATCCATAGTAGGGTAGTGGGGGTGAAGAGTATGAAGAGGGTGATTAGGATAATGTAAATTTGTCGGGATAGGTGCCGGCGAGAGTGTCGGCCACAACGACGGCGTTGTTTTCCGTCTCGTTGTGCGACGAATAGAGCAGCGTCACTACGGGATGCGCGGCCAGCTCGGCCACGAAGGCTGCGAAGTCGGGATTGGCCGCGAGCTCGGCGCGGTAGTCACGCTCGAAATCGGCCCACAGTGCGTCGGGGTTGGAGTGGAAACGGTGGCGCAGAGCGTCGGAGGGTGCTATCTCCTTGTCCCAGGCATCGTAGTGAAAAGTTTCGTGCGATAATCCCCGCGGCCAGAGGCGGTCGATGTAGACGCGGTAGCCGTCGTCGGGTGTCGCGGGTTCGTAAGCCCGGCTCAGACGAAGACGTGTCATGCCTTTACCTTTACGAGCATCATCTTTGAGTCGGCCTTCGCCTCGACCCTGTGGGCCACGCCTGCGCCGAGCAGCAGGAATTGTCCTGCGCCTATGGTGTGGGGAGTGTCGTTGACTGTAAATGATATTTCGCCTTCCATGACGTAGACCATGATGTCGGCGGGAGCCACGTGGGTGTCGAGACGCTGACCCGCTTTGAAGGCCACGAGGTTGACTCCACCGTTGGCACTTCCGAAAATGTTTTGGAAACTTACGTGTGCGTCAGATGCGCTCACCAGTGAGGCAAGGGTGTGAACCTCGCCGAATTTTACGTTTGATTCTAACATGATTAAGAAGAGTTTGTTTTTCAGTAATAACACGCCCCGCAACAAGTTTGTTTACACTGAACCCTTCGGCCTCGGCCGGTGTTGAATGATTATGAACGGATTATACATAGGTCTACTTTTGCCGATGCTGGGCACGACGCTCGGCGCGGCCTGCGTGCTCTTTATGAAACACCGCATTCCGGCGTTGTTGCAGAAAGGGCTCACCGGTTTTGCGGCCGGTGTGATGGTGGCCGCCTCGGTGTGGTCGCTGATTATCCCGGCCATGGAAATGTCGGGCCACGATGGCGTGGCGCGCGTCGTCCCGGCCGCCGTCGGTTTTCTCGCCGGCATACTTTTCCTGCTCTTGCTCGACAATCTCGTGCCCCACCAGCACCTCGATTCTCCTGAAAGCGAAGGCCCGCGCTCCGGACTCTCGCGCAGCACGAAACTCTTCCTTTCGGTGACGCTCCACAATATCCCCGAGGGCATGGCCGTAGGTGTGGCGCTCGCCGGAGCCTTGGAGCACAATTCGTTCATGCCCATGGCCGGAGCCGTGGCCCTCTCAATCGGCATGGCCATACAGAATTTCCCCGAAGGGGCTATCGTGGCTATGCCTCTGCGCGCCGCCGGCAATTCGCGCCGCCGCTCGTTTCTGATGGGCACCCTCAGCGGCGTGGTCGAACCCGTCGGCGCCATCCTCACCATCCTGCTCGCCTCGTTCATCGTGCCCATCCTTCCCTACCTGCTCGCATTCGCCGCAGGCTCAATGATGTATGTGGTGGTCGAGGAACTCATCCCCGAGACACAGGAGGGACGCCACTCCAACGTCGGCACCCTCGGTTTCACGGCAGGATTCATCCTAATGATGGTGCTCGATGTAGTTCTCGGCTGAGACAACGCCCCGAAAAGAAAAGTCGCGGCTGACACACTTCCGTGTCGGCTGCGACATAGTTCTTTCTATTTTTTTGACCTCAGAGCGCAGGGCGCGGCTGGGGCGTAGTTGTCGGACCGTTGACCACCAGACGTCCGTCGGGCGTAATCTCCATCTTGTCGATGAAAGCCACACGTTTCGCATCGCCCGTGATGCTGTCGGTCTCCGCCGTACGTCCGTGATAGACGCAATACATCGTGCCGTCGTCGAGGGTCACCACCATGTTGTGGCCGGTGCAATAGACGTCGCCGCCCTTGTCGTTGTTGCGTTCGAGGATAGGATTTTCGGGAGCCTTGACGAAGGGGCCGAGGGGGTTGTCAGACGTGGCGTAACCCACGGCGTAGTATTGTCCGCGCCAGTAGTTGCACGAATACATCATGTAATACTTATCGCCGTGCTTGAAGATGTACGACCCCTCGTTCCATCGGCGGATAGCCTCGCCCTCGCCCGCATTGGCCGAATTGTCTTCCCATTTCGACTGAGGGTCGGCGAGAGTCAGCGGGGGTTGAAGCAGAAGCTTAGGCTCGCCGATGATGCCGCTGAAGTCGGGTTTGATTTCCACCCCGTAAATCCAGCTTTCCTGCACTTCGTCGGCCTTGCCTTCTTTCTTCAGCTTCTCGGCAAGTTCGCTGTCAACAGGGTGCTTGTAGCAGCAGCGCGAATAGTAGAAATAGATTTTGCCATCCTCGTCGAAGAGCAGATTGGCATCGATGATGGGATACTTCGAATCGAAAATCGGGTGGTCATACATTTCCTTGAATGGACCGGTGGGTTTGTCGGCCACGGCCACACCGATGCGGAACACTTCCTCGTCGCCGTCGGGGTTTTCCTTCCAGTTCGAGCTGTGGAACATGTAAAACTTCCCGTCGTGCTCATACACCTCGGGCGCCCAGAACGTGTCGGTGGTCCACGTCGAGTCGGAAGGTGTGTAGCATACCCCCTCGTAGGTCCAGTTCACCAGGTCGTCGCTCGAATAGCAGCGATGGTCGAGAAACGTGTAGTCTGTCGTGCCATACATGTAGAAACGTCCGTCGCTCGCCTTGAGGATGAACGGGTCGCCGAAAGTGACGTAATTTCCATCGGTATCGCGCAGCGGATTGCAGTAGGTCGAATCGGCTGCCGCAGTCGCGGCCGAGTTCTTGTCACTGCCCTTGCAGCCCGACAAAGCGCCGCATGCCAGAGTGCCGGCCACGCCGACAGCAATTCCAAGGTGTCTGATTTCCATTCTTGTGAAGTTGTGATTAGTTAGTCATGGATGTTGATTGATTCAGATGCAAAATTAACGGGAAATCCCTACAACTCGTGTCATAATTCTGGCGGAAGGTAAAACAATCCTGTCACAGCGTTTGGCGGAGCATCTCGTGCTCGATGAAGTGTTCGGCTGAGAAATGTAAAAAACGCTGAACTTTCCTTAATTTTCAGGTGTTTTCATGATATAAGGTAGAAACGACCATTTTCCGCCTCCACTACGCTAATTCATCACACACACTCATCCTCCTTGACAGAATGAAAAAGATTTTCCTCCTCATCGCCGTTCTGGCACTCGCCGGAGCCGCCCAAGCCAAGACTTCGTCGCAACGCCGATACATCTCTCCCGAAGAAGTCCACGTCACCGTCTCTCCCGCCGCGCAGCAGAAAGCCGACGCCCTCTATGAATCGGTGCGCAAAGCCTATGCGCAGGGCTCTCTCACTCCCGACGCCGTGGTCGACAAAGCGCTCTACCACAAAGTGTGGAGTCCGCAGCTGGCCGCCAAATGCCTCAGCCTCGTGACCGACAAGAGCGACCGCGCCAAGGCCGAACTCGGTTTCCTCTACGCCTACTCGCGCACAGCCTACATGTTTCCCGGCAAGGAAGCCGAGGGTGTGAGCCTGCTCCAGTCAGCCGCCTCCTCAGGCTCGCGCGATGCTTCCGACTACCTCGGCATCTACTACGCCTCCAAAGACGATTACGCCAAGGCGCTCAAAGCCTTCAACGCCGCCGGCTCCGACCACCTTCCCCTTGCCCTCACGATGCTCGGCGGAATGTATGCCGACGGTCACGGCGTGAAGAAAGACCGCACGAAAGCGCTCGACTTCTACCGCCGCGCCGCGCAGAGCGGCAATGCGAGCGGTGCCCAGAAATATGGCGCAGCGCTTCAGAAACAGTGGTATGGCAAAGTCAACATGCCCGATGCCTTCGTCTGGACCTACATAGCCGGCGACCTCGGCAGTGATTTCGCCCGCACCAACCTCCAGCTCCCCCTGCGCGGCGAGCGCTTCGGCGACGACAAGCAGACGGCCTTCATGCTCAATTCGTTTGCTTTGGCCAATTCGTGGAACGACAAGTATGGCAACAACATCGCAGCCACTCCCATCTACAAGGAAGGCTTCAAGCAGGGGCTCGCCGCACGCGACGAGGCCGCCGAGAAGGGCGACCCCTGGTCGCTGTTCTATCTGGGCAGCATGAGCTACAACGACGAATTCCTCAACCGAAATTACGAGCTGGTGCGCAAGTGCTACGAATACCTCATTGACCACGACACCTCGCTCCCAGCACCCGCAATGGCCCTCGTCTACGAGCGCATGGCCGACATGTATCGTCATGGTCACGGCGTCACGGCCAACGCCTCGAAGGCCGACAAGTATGCACGCAAAGCCGCCGACCTCGGCAGCCTCGCCGCCTACAAAATCGTAGAAAAAATCCCGGATTGACATCCATCGCTCTCGTTCTGAAATCACCCTCCCCGACGGGTCATAGGTTTCTGTCACAATGTCGACGCATAGAGTCGGCCCACAGGAATTTCGACGCCGTTGGTGAGGGTGATTTTCGTGCGGCTGAACGTCCGGATTTTCGAGCGGTTCACCACAAACGAGCGATGCACTCTCACGAAATCGGTTTCCGGGAGCAGTTGCAGGAGGTTTTTCAAAATCAGTCGCGTCACGACGCAGTTGCCCGACAGACGGAAGATTTTGGAATAGCCTTCCATCGCCTCGACATAGATGATGTCGTCGATGGGGATGCTGATGTTGTTGTAGTCCTGCTTGACCACGATGCTCTGCCCCGACGACTGAATCTGGTTTTGCCCGAGGCGGCGGATGGCCTTGTTGAACGCCGCCTGAAAGCGGGCATACGAGAAGGGCTTGTGCAGATAGTCTACGGCGTCGAGGTCAAACCCGTCGAGCGCGTAGCGCAGGTAGGCGGTGGTGAAGATGAAGCAAGTCTCCGCCGGCAGCCGCCGCGCTATCGAGAGCCCGTCGACGTCGCCCATCTCGATGTCGAGAAACACCACGTCGGGACGGGTGTCGACGATGTGGTTGAAGCCTTCGAGGGGCTGTGTGAAGGTGGTGATTTCAATTCCCCCCAGACGTTGACAGAAGTTTCTGATGATGTCGAGCGCGAGGGGTTCGTCGTCTATCGCGACACATTTGATTGTAGCTCCCATAGGCGGTTGATTTATAGAACTTGCTTACTTGCTTACTTACTTAATTGAGGTCGATTTTCAATTCCACTCTGTATGTCCCGTCGGTCTCTTCGCTCGTCAGCGAATGTTTTCCGGGAAAGAGTCCGGCCAGACGGTTGCGGCAGTTGACAAGCCCCACAGGCATGTCGGTGTTAAATTCGCGGCGGTGGCGCAGGATGCGGTTTGAGGTGGCGAAGGTGAGCGCCTTTTCTTTCAGCTCGAGAGAGATTGCTACCTTTGCGGCTACGCTCGTCGACGTGCCGTATTTGAAGGCATTCTCTACGAAAGTGAGAAAAATCATGGGCGGAATCATCGTGTCGGGGTCGTCGACTCGGCAGTCCCATTCCACTGTCGTGTGGTCGTCGAGACGTATCATCTGCAGGTCGATGTAATTGCGGATGTAGGCTATCTCTTCGCTCAGGGGCACGCTCTCGTTGTCGACGGTGACGTAGGTGTACTTGAGCAGTTCGGTGAATTTGACGAAAGCATCCTCGGCTTTCTCCGACGTCCCGATGACGAGACTGTAGAGCGAATTGAGCGTGTTGAAGAGAAAGTGGGGACTGATTTGAGCCTTGAAGGCGGCCAGCTCGGCTTTCTGACGCTGGTTTTCGGCGATGCTCTGGAGCAGCATTTTGTGATAGAGTTCGTCGACGAACACCACCGTCAGCGAATAGCTCAGAACGATGGTGACCATAAACCATGTCGAGACAGCCATGTTGTAGTTTCTCACCCTCGTCTGATACTCGCTCATCGAAGGTATCACGAAATCTACGTCGGGCAGGGGGTAGAGGGTGATGAGGTAGGTGGCCGCGACGAAGCCCGCCACCACGCCCGCCAGGCGAAGGTAGGAGCGCGAAAGTATCAGCCGCGGCAGACGAATTCTTTTGATGGCGAAATAGCACAGATACAGGTAGACCGCCACGATAGCGGCAAACACCGGATACTGCCCCCACCAGTAGCGCATCGGCCCCAGCGTCATGAGCAGCGGGCAAAGCACTATGCAGAAGAAGAGGTCTAAAATCAGACTCGTCTTATTTTCAAAAGATTTCATGATGCAAAATTACGCAATCTTTCAAACGCCGCCAAATTTGACGCCTTTCCTCGGTTGACACTTATCGGGCGTTTATTGACAAACCTTGCGCCGTTACGAATTTTATAAGGAAATTTGCACACAAATCTATTAAAAGTAAGTTCAAAAAATAAAACGATATATGTGATAAAAAATTCTTGAACAATAAAACTCGTTCTTTTTGGATGCTTTGAGCCTTTCGTTCAGTCGCATAGCTCGCTATGCTTCTTCACTCAAACCTCAAATCATCTCAAAAAAACTTCCTTTTATCTGTTCATTTATTTTTCTCACTTACTTTTCAGAACACAGATGCGCATTACGCTTTCATTCGTCCCGGCAGTCATCGCGGCTGCACTCCTCGCCTCGTGCGAGAGCAATAACTACAGCGGACAGCAGACCCTCATGGAGACATCCAAGCAGGAGCTGGCCCTTGCCGTGCAGGAGCGCGACCGTCTGCTTGCGCTCGTCAAGGAGATTTCGGCCGACCTCGACCACATCAAAAACATGGACGACTCGATGGCGCTTACCTTCTCGCACCCCGGAGGCGCCGACAGCGTGCGCTCGCACATTCTGAAAGACATAGAGGTCATGAAGCACACTATGGTGAAGCGCCGCGAGCGTCTCGCCGCCACAGAGCAGGAACTGGCCAACTCTACGCTCAACAATGCCGAGCTCAAGGAGATTGTCAACGCCCTGCGCAAACAAATCGACTCGCAGATGGCAAAAATCGAGACGCTCAAGCAGCAACTCCTCTCGGCAAACCTCCACATCGCCGCCCTGGCCGACGAGGTAGACTCGCTCAACACCGAAGTGGTCAACGTCACTAACGAGCTCGACACAGCCAAACTCCGCTCCGAACGACTCGAAAACCGCCTCAACCTCTGCTATTACATCGTGGCTCCGAAATCGCGCCTGAAGCAACTCAACATCATCGAGACAGGCTTCCTGCGCAACACCAAACTGATGAAAGGCCACTTCGACAACGATACATTCGAGACGGGCGACAAGCGTCTGCTGAGGTCGCTGCCGCTCGGTTCGCGCAAGGCCCGCATCCTCTCCAACCATCCCGAAGCTTCGTATGTCCTGACGGCCGAGGGCGATTCGGCCCTGCTCACCATCAACAATCCAGAGCAATTCTGGAGCCTGTCAAACTACCTCGTCGTGCAGATTGACTAATGATTTCTCACAGTTTTGCAGTCTCACAACACACACACCTTATCACACATTACTTTTTCTTTCAGACCTTTTCTTTACATGAGCAATACTCTGAGAATTTCATTATTCATTCTCTGCCTCCTCGCCTCGGCGGTGATGCCGGCTGCGGCCGGTGACGCCGCCGGGGATAGGGACGGGGCGGTGACGGGCATTGTGGCCGACGCCGCCGGGCAGCCTGTGGCCGGGGCTGTAGTCACCATCGCGGGCGATACGTCGAAGAGCGCGATGACCGATGCCGACGGCCGTTTCACCATCGACGGTGTCGCGGCGGGAAGCACCCTGCAGGCCTCGTTTCTCGGAATGAAGCCGGCCGAAGCCAAGGTCGTGGCCGGACAGAGCGACTACTCCATCGTGATGCAGACCGACGACGCTTTGCTCGACGAAGTGGTCGTCGTCGGCTACGCCACGCAGAAGCGTGTCGACATGACCGGAGCGGTGGCCTCGGTCAACGTAGGCGACCTCGCCGACCGCCCCGTGACAAACATCACCTCGGCCCTCGCCGGACTCGCCCCCGGACTCTCCGTGACCAATTCGGGCGGCAACACCCCCGGTTTCGAAGCCCAGAGCATCCTCGTGCGCGGTCAGGGCACGCTCAACAACGCCGCTCCGCTCGTGGTGGTCGACGGCATGACAGGAATAGCCCTGAGCGACATCAATCCGCAAGACATCGAGAACGTCTCGGTGCTCAAGGACGCCGCCTCGGCGGCCATTTACGGTTCGCGCGCCGCCAACGGCGTGATACTCGTCACCACGCGCCGCGGAGCCGAACGCGCGCCGCGGGTCACATACAGCGGCAACGTCTCTTTCGAGACCGTGGCCAAACGCCTCAATCTCGTCACCGACTATGCCGACTTCATGACCATACAGAATGCCGCGCTCGTAGTCAACGGCCAGGCTCCCCGTTTCTCGCAGGGCAAAATCGACGAGTGGCGCAACGACGCCGGACGCAATCCCACCATCTATCCCAACACCGACTGGCAAGACCACATCTATCGCAACCCCTCGGTGGTGCAGACCCACAATCTCTCGGTCACCGGTGGCTCGGCTCTGGTGAGATACAATCTCTCGCTCGGCCTGGTCGACAATCCCGGCATGATTTACTACACCGACTACCGCCGCTATCAGCTGCGCTCCAATCTCGAGGTCAACGTCAAACCGTGGCTCGCCCTGGGCGCAAACATCTTCGGCTTCATCGACCGCAACAACCCCTCGTCGGAAAACGCCGCAGCCGGCGGCGACGTGATTTTCGGGTCGGGCGCCTTCAACACCGTGCCCGGCATGACGCTCTACGACCCCGCCACAGGTCTCTACGGCGGCATTCAGAACCCCGAGGAAGAAAACGTCAGCAACTTCAACCCCTACCGCCGTCAGTGGTTCTACGACACCGACTATCCCGTGAAGACGCGCCGCACGGTGCTGAAGCTTTACGGACGCCTGGAGCCTGTCAAACGCCTCGTCATCGAAGGGTCGTTCTCGCTCAACAACTGGGAGCGAAACGTCGAGCACCATCTCACAGACCGCGACCTCTTCCGCTTCACCTTCGACGGCCCCGTGCTGATACGCGAGGGAAAGGTGCGCACCTACATCCGCCGCTACAACTACAAGAACTATTTCCGGCAGTCGGAACTGACCGCCCGCTACGGCATCACAGCCGGTGCGCTCCAAATCGACCTCCTAGCCGGCATGAGTCAGGAATACAATAAGTATGACCACGATTACTACATCAAATACGACCTCGTCGACCCCTCGCTCGGAGCTATCGACGCCGGCACCACCAACGGCAACATCACCGGCAATTATGACGAATGGGCCATGCGCTCGGTGTTCGGACGTGTCAACCTCAATTGGGACGACCGATACCTGCTCGAAGCCAACCTGCGCGCCGATTCGTCGTCGAAGTTCGCGCCCGGCCGCCGCCGCGGCTACTTCCCCTCGGTCTCGGCGGGGTGGCGCATCTCGCAGGAGCGATTCATGGAAAGCGCGGCGGCGTGGCTCAACCATCTGAAACTCCGTTTCTCCTACGGCACGCTCGGCAACAACGCCACGACGAGCTATTACATGTATCAGTCGCTCTTCGCCACGGCCAACTACATCCTCAACGGCTCGATAGCCGGGGGCCTCGCGCAGACCATCCTCGCTAACCCCGACCTGACGTGGGAGAAGACAGCCATGACCAACGCCGGACTCGACTTCGCTTTTCTCAACAACCGCCTGAGCGGCTCTGTCGACATCTATACCAAAGACACCCGCGGCATCCTCATCTCTCTTCCCGCTCCGCTCGAGCACGGCACGAGCGTCGTGCCGAACCGCAACGCCGGCGAGGTCAACAACAAGGGCTTCGAAGTCGACCTCCATTGGAACGACCGCATCGGCAAGGTGTCATACTCCGTAGGGTTCAACCTCGGATTTGTCACCAACAAGGTGACGAAGTTTCAGGGCGACGTGCCCTCGGTCGACGGTGTCTACAAGACGCAGGAGGGTCGCCCCATCAATCAGCTCTACGTCATTACCGTAGACCGCATCGTGCGCGACGAGGCCGACCTGGCCTACGTGGAGAGTCTCGTCGAGCGCAATCCCGACTACTTCGCCACCTATCAGCGCCCCGAATTGGGCGATTTCCTCTATCGCGATGCCAACGGCGACGGCAAGCTCGACGCCAACGACCGCGTGGAGATAGGCCACGGCACCGTGCCGCGCCTCTCGTATGGCGCCAACCTCGGCCTTGAGTGGAACGGATTTGACTTCGGGGTGCTCTTTCAGGGCGTTGGCTCCCATCAGGTCTACTACAACAATCAGGCCTTCCGTTTCGTCACCGTCATGGGCCAGTCGCTCAACAAGGACATCACCGACAATGCGTGGACACCCGAAAATCCCTACGCCTCGAAGTATCCCGTGCTGCGCAACAGCGCCAACGAGAAAAACAACATTGCCAGCGATGCGTTCGTCCACAACGCGGCCTACCTGCGATGCAAGAACATCCGCCTCGGCTACACCGTGCCCCGGCAGCTGACGCGCAAATTCTATGTGGAAAACCTCAAGGTCTACACGAGTATCGACAATCTCTTCACGCTGACCCGCTTCCCCGGCCTCGACCCCGAGGTGGGCGCGACGGTAGGCTATCCCGCCGTAAGGCAGTACTCCGTAGGTCTTAACGTCACCTTCTAACTCCTCTATCAACCTGTGAACAAGACATTTTCAATAAAAGCGGCTATCCTCGCCCTCGCGGCCATGACGAGCGCGTGCGAAAGCCTCGACTACGTGCCCGGCGACCAACTGTCGGGCCAGACCTTCTGGCAGACAGAAGACCACGCGCGGCAGGCCGCCGTAGGGATGTATGCCGCCATGAAAGCCGACTGGTGTTTCGGCATGGAGTTTACGTTTGACATGTGCAGCGACCTGGCCGACGGTGTGAGTCCGTGGGCCGACATCGCGCGCGGCTCGACGTTTGCCTCAGGGAGCGCTGGCGTGCAAAACCACTGGCAGTATCTCTACGAACTCGTCCACCGCGCCAACACCGTGATTCGCAATGTCGCCGCGATGCCCGTCAGCGCCACGACCATCGAGCGCGTCACCGGCGAGGCTAAGTTTCTCAGGGCCATGGCCTACTTCCGTATGCTCAACTGCTGGGGCGGGGTGCCTTACTACGACGAGACGTGCGACATCAACGAGGAGTTTGCCCGCCTCGACGCTCCCCGCTGCACCCCCGACGAGCTGCGCCGCCACATCATCGACGACCTCACCGACGCTATCGCGAAACTGCCGGTGAAATGGGACGACGCCGACCTCGGACGCGCCACGAAGGGCGCCGCCTATGCTTTGCGCGGCAAGGTCTGTCTCTTCGCGGGGAGATGGGAGGAAGCCGCCGCCGATTTCGAGGAGATTGTCTACGACAGGAGCGCCGATTACGGTTATGCCCTGCATCCCGACTACGAGGAGCTGTTCAGGCTCTACAACGGCCGTCGCAGCGAGGAGATGATTTTTTCAATTCAGAGCATCGACGGCAACACGGCCGGCTATGCGCTCAACATCGTGGGCTATTTCGGCAACAAGTCGACGATGCGTCTCATCGCCGGCAACAGCATCGTGCCTTCGACGACGCTCGTAGACATGTATGAGAACGCCGACGGGTCGCCGTTCGACTGGGACGCATGTTTCCCGGGCTTCACGGCAGCCGACCCTGCGGCGAGAAGGCGGATGTTGTCGGTGGCCATCGACGCCGGAAGCACCGTGGTGACCGACCTCCTCGAATGTGACACCACCAAGGTGATGGACGCCTACCGTCTGCGCGACCCGCGCCTCTGTCTCAACGTCATCACCCCTTACTCCCACTATCTGGGCACCGATGCGGGGTCGACCCCCATGGACAAACAATTCGTGCTCGCCGACCCGTCGAAAGGGGGGTCGCCCATGGAGGCTATGGCCTTCATCCGCAACTCCGAAGGGTGGAACTCCTACTTCTGGCGCAAGTGGATTCCTACCGGCAATCTTGACGGCTACTGGGGCGAATACAACCGCACTCCCTACGAATTTCCGCTCATTCGTCTTGCCGACGTAATCCTGATGCTCGCCGAGGCCTACAATGAGACGGGGCGGCTCCCGGAGGCCATTGCCGAGGTCAACAAAATCCGCGCCCGCGCAGGGATGCCGTTGCTCGCGAGCGGCCCGCAGTGGCTTGCCGTCGGCTCCAAAGACGAAATGGCCCAGCGCATCAGGCGCGAACGCGCTTTCGAACTCGCGGGCGAAGGGCAGCGCTACTGGGACCTCCGCCGTTGGGGACTCCTCGAAAGTTCGGTCAAGGATGCCACCGACATTTTCGGCGACCTCATGTACACACGCTCCTATCAGTCGCGTCACGAGCTGTGGCCGATTCCGCTCGTCGAGCTTGAGCGCAACCGCAATCTGACGCAAAACCCCGGCTGGTGAGGAGGACGTCGCCTCTCACAGGCGGCGCAGCATCTCGTATTGCGAGGTGGCGGGCTTAATGTTGCGGTGTTTGAGAAAGGCCGTGAGCGAGTCGGTGCCCGTCTCGACGTTGAGCACCTTCATGAAGGGGGTCTTCATAGCCCCCAAAGCCTCGCGAAGCAACAGCGAACCGACCCCTTTGCGCCGCATCGCCGGACTGACCGCTATCTGTGTCAGGTCGCCCGTAGCTGGGTCGAAGACGCAGTAGCCGACCATGGCTCCGTCGGCGAAAGCGCCCAGACAGGTCAGCCCCGCGATGCCGCGTTCGATGGATTGCACGGAGTTTTGCCACGACGGATTGAAATCGCAGAAGTCGGAGGCCGCGCGCACCTCCCCGACACCTATCCGTCTCACCTCGAAGGCCGCTCCGCCCTGCGACGTTGCGAGCTCTACCTCGGCAATGCTGCTGCGGAAACAGTCAAATTCGCGGGAGATTTCGAACCCCGCCCCTTCGTAGAGGCGGATGGCCTTCTCGTTGTTCTGCAACACTTCGAGAAGGTATTGCTCCACGCCCGCCCCGCGCAGCAACCCCAGAGCGTGGTCGAACACACGGCCCGCAAGCCCCTCGCCGCGGTAATCGGGGGCAGTCCCCGTGCCCGTGTCGTAGGCCGTGAGCCGGTCGTTGAACATCCCGACGCCATTGAACACGAACCCTACGATTTCTCCCTCGGCATCAAACGCCCCCGCCGACAGCTCAGGGTCAAACCCCCGCCTGGTAAGCATCCCCCTGACCTCTTCCTTGTCAAACCGAATCTCATAATCGCCAAACGCCCTCTCAAACCCCCGAAACACCCTCTCAAAACCGCACCCCCGCAAATTCCGTATTTCAATTTCCATAGTGACTTTTATTGTTTTGAAATTTGGAGAAATTTCGCTGAGAGCCACGTGCGGAGGGGGAGGTCGTAGACTTTGACGCTTGCGTAGGCCACGGCTATCGAGGCCACGAAGATGCTGACGGCCACCCAAATGTGTGTCGAGAGGGGGGCGTCGGCGTGTTGGGCGGCCCAATTCATCTGTACGTAAATCATGGGGTAGTGGGTGATGTAGAGGGGATAGGAAATCATTCCGAGAAATTTGCAAAGCGCGGTGGTGCGACGGCCTTTCAGTTGGCTCCCGGCTCCGGCGGCGACGACGGCGGGATAGACGAAGAGGATGACCGCGGCGCAGTAGAGGCCGTTGACCCACTGGTGGTCGGTGCCTCCCAGGTGTGGCATGACGAGCGTTGCCGCCACGGCAAGCGAGCACCATGTCATGGCCCCGCGATTGATGCGGATGCGGCAGCGACTGAGGCGATAGAGGAGTAGTCCGCCGAAGAAGGGGTAGAGCAGACGGCAGATGGCTATGTAGATTTGGTCGGGTGTGAGACCGAAGCCGCCGATGACTGTGTAGCGGGCATAAGAGCGCAGGGCGAGGAGGCCGGTGACGTCAAGGTCCATGGCAAGGTCGATGGTGAGCAGGGCCGACAGGAAGACGAAGACGGTGAGCAGCAGTGTGGAGAAACGACGCACGAAGAGGGCGTAGAGGATGTTGGCCACGTACTCCCACAGCAGCGACCATTGCGCACCATTGAGCGAGTTGATTTCCTGCCAGCCGCGGATGTCCATCGAGGGAGGAGTGGGAAACATGATGCAACCGAGCACCATGATGAGCAGCAGTTTCCACCATGGAGTCTGCATGACCAGTTCAAAACCGGGAGCGGCGCCGAAGTAGAACCAGAAGGCTCCGATGAGGGTGCCGAGCACCACCATGGGCTGAAGTCTTATCAGACGGCGCTTGAAGAAGTCCCATGTGGTCATGCGCCCCCAGCGGTCGTCGTAGGCATAGCCGATGACGAAGCCGGAGAGGACGAAGAAAAAGTCGACTGCCAGATAGCCGTGGTTGAGTATCTGATGCATCGGCCCGGCGGAATAGGTCTCGAAGAGGTGGAACGCCACGACAATCATCGCGGCCACACCGCGCAGCCCGTCGAGGATTTCAAACCTCGGTTTTGAGGATAGGGGTATGGATTCTGTAGCCATAACGAACGTGAGTGAATATTTGTCGGCAAAGGTACGATAAATTTCTTTCATGCGGTCTATCGGCTTTTCGGAAAAATGCATTAAATTTGCACAATGTACGGGTTGGAGCTGAAAAATGACCGGATAATGAAAAATATCATCAGAAATATAGTTTTCGATTTCGACGGGACGCTGGTGGATACGGCGCCGTTGATTGTGGCTACGATGCAGGCGGCCATCGAGCGGCTGGGACTTGCGCCCAAGACCGAGGCGGAGTGTCGCGCCACCATCGGGTTGCGTCTCGAAGAGATACCGAAGGTGCTTTGGCCGGGAAATGAAGTGGCCGAGAGGGAGTTTGCCACCGCCTATCGTCGCATTTTCGACGAACTGAAACGTCCGTTGAGCGTGACGCTTTTTCCCGGCGTGGCGGCGACGCTCGACGATTTCCACCGCCGCGGGCTGAGGATGGCCATAGCGAGCAGCCGCAGCCGGGCGTCGCTGGAGGAATACGTCGCGATGTTCGGCATGGCCGACTATTTCGAAATGCTCGTAGGGGGAAACGATGTGACCCACGGCAAGCCGTCGGCCGAGCCTGTCGAGAAAATCCTCGCGGCGTGCGGGTGGCGACCGGAAGAAACCCTCACCGTGGGCGATGCTAACGTTGACATCCTCATGGGGCGCGCGGCGGGGACGCTGACGTGTGCCGTCAGCTACGGCAACGGTACGCGCGAGCAACTCGAGGCGGCCGCTCCGACCTACATAGTGGATGCCTTCGACCGACTCGCGTCAATAGTGGGCTGAGTCTGTCGCGCCGCGCATCACGGTCTGAGAGAGAAACTCGTTGAAACGGGTGTAGTCGGGGGCGGAGAGGGCTGAGGGGTGAGACATCACCACCAAATCGTGTCCGCCGCAGTCGGCATGGTAGGGCGGATGGACGTGACGGAAAGGATTTGCGACAAATCCGGCACGCTCGTAGAAGCCGCGGCGACGGCGCGAGATGTCGTCGACAGGCGGGTCGATTTCGAGGATGACCCTCTTTGCGCCCTGCGCCAGAAGGGAAAGGGCGCGCGCCCCGTAGTGGCGGTTGCGCAGGTCGGCGACGATGCAGAAATGCTCCACGTAGACGAAATCGTCAGTCTCCCAGCAGAGCATCAATCCGACAAACGTGTCGCCGTCGCAGACGAGGAGAAAATGATAGGCGGGGTGGGCCATGATGGCGCGTTGACTCGCGCTTTCGCGCTGCTCGTGAGGCGGAAAACTTCGGGCGTAGAGAGTCATGGCCCGGGCAAAGCGCGGGTCGGAGGAGGTGGTGAGTCGTTCGAAATGCAGAGAGTTCATGCGTCGTGACAGATTCGGGAGTGCAAAATTACGATTTTTCGGCAACACGCGAAAATCCGGAGGGAGCAGATTGTTTTGGCGGCGTGGAGGTAATTTTGTATTTTTGCAATCAAAAGAAAATTCGACCATGCTCCGCCACAAAATCTACGACCTTGTAAACCGCGACAACAAAGGAATGATAGCCAGCCGCATCTACGACTGGTATATGCTCGTGATGATACTCGCAAGTGTCGTTCCGCTGATGTTCATCGAAGACTATCCGGTGTTTCGCGTCATAGAGGCCGTCACGGTGACGGCGTTCATCATCGACTACATCCTGCGATGGTCGACGGCCGATTATCAGTTGAAGCGCGGGGCGGTGTCGTTTGTCATCTATCCCTTCACACCGATGGCCATAATCGACCTGCTGTCGATATTGCCGGGGCTGAATCTCATCAGTCCGGAGTTCAAGCTGCTGCGCCTGACGCGCCTGCTCAAAATAGTGCGACTGCTCAAGATTTTCCGCTATTCCGAGAAAATCACCATCTTCCTGCGGGTGTTGAGCAAGGAGAAAGAGGTGCTTCTGTCGGTGCTCATGCTGGCCTTGTTTTACATCTTCATCACGGCGCTCGTGATGTTTAACGCCGAGCCCCACATCAATCCCCACACCGGCGAAGAGACCTTCCACTCGTTTTTCGATGCGCTCTACTGGGCCACGGTGACCCTCACAACCGTGGGCTACGGCGACCTTTGTCCCGTGACTGACATCGGGCGAGTGGTCTCGATGCTGTCGTCGCTCTTCGGCGTGGCCATCATCGCCCTCCCGTCGGGCGTCATTACGGCGAGCTACCTCGAAGAACTGAAAGAGTACCGCGACGAGCGTCACAAAGCCGACCACCCCGTAGCGGCAAGGGATTGAACTGGCAAACATCCAAAGACTAAAAACACATGAAAGAAAGCGAAAAGATAGAAATACGCGGCGCGAGAGTGCACAACCTCAAGAACGTCAACGTCGACATCCCGCTCGGCCGCATTGTCGGTGTGGCCGGCGTGTCGGGGTCGGGCAAATCGTCGCTCGCCTTGGGAGTGCTCTACGCCGAAGGGTCGCGGAGATACCTCGAAGCCTTGTCGACCTACACCCGCCGCCGCATTTCGCAGACGGCGCGAGCCGATGTAGACGAAATCCTCCACGTGCCCGCCGCCGTCGCGCTCCACCAGCGCCCGGGAGTGCCGGGCGTGAGAAGCACGTTCGGCACCGGCACCGAACTGCTCAACAGCCTGCGCCTGATGTTCTCGCGTCTGGCATCGCACCGCTGCCCGCACTGCGGCACCTATCACGCGCCCACCCTCGACGTGGCCGCCGAGAAGGAGCTGGTGTGCGGCAACTGCGGCACACATTTCTTCGGACCGGGCGCCGAGGAGCTCGCTTTCAACAGCACCGGAGCGTGTGAGAAATGCGGCGGCACGGGTGTGGTGATGACCGTAGACCGCTCGACACTCGTGCCCGACGAAACGCTGTCAATCGACGACGGCGCCGTCGTGCCCTGGAAGACACTCATGTGGTCGCTGATGACCGATGTCTGCCGCGCCATGGGAGTGAGAACCGACGTGCCATTCAACCAACTCACACCCGAGGAGCGCGACATAGTGTTCAACGGGCCGGCCGTGAAAAAACAGATTCTCTACAAAGCCAAGAAGACCGACACCATGGCCGAGCTTGACTTCACCTACTACAATGCCGTCTACACCGTAGAGAACGCCCTCGCCAAAGTGACCGACGAGAAGGGCATGAAGCGAGTAGAGAAATTTCTTAAGAGCGACGTGTGTCCCTGCTGCCACGGCACGCGCCTGTCGGAAGCCGCACGCGCCCCGCGCATCGACGGCATCGGGCTCGACACAGCCACGGCCAAGACTCTCGCCGACGCTATCGAATGGGTGAAAAACGTTCCCGCCACGCTGCCCGAAGAGATGAGGCAGATGGCCGCAAACATAGGCGAATCGTTTCTGCTGACGGCGCGCAGGCTCGTAGACCTCGGTCTCGGCTACCTCAGTCTCGACCGCGCCTCGGCCACACTCTCCACAGGCGAGCGCCAGCGCATGCAGTTGGCGCGCGTGGTGCGCAACCGCACCACCGGCATTCTCTACGTGCTCGACGAACCCTCGATTGGCCTGCACCCGGCCAACATCAACGGCTTGAAAGGAGTGATGCACGACCTCATGGCCGACGGCAACTCGATAGTGCTCGTAGACCACGACACGCAGATACTCCGCGATGCCGACTGGATGGTGGAACTCGGTCCCGGCGCGGGCGCCAACGGCGGCCGCATCATAGCCGAAGGCACAATCGCCCAAATCGAAAACAACCCCGACTCGAAAATCGGCCCCTTCCTCTCGGGCAAAGGGGAGCGCCGCCTCCGCCCTGTCGTCGCGCCCGGCGAAATGTTTGAAATGTTTGACGAAGGGAGCATCGAGATGACCACCTCGCAAATCCACACCGTGCGCCCTCTCGAAATAGCTATCCCAAAAGGACGGCTCACAGTTGTGACCGGGGTCTCCGGTTCGGGCAAAACCACCATGGTGCTCGAAAGCCTCGTGCCCGGACTGACCGCCGCCACAGGCTCGACGCCGCTGCCAGAGCACGTCAAAACCGTCAACGCACCCGGCATACGCAACGTCAAACTCATCGACTCGACCCCCATCGGCGCTAACGTGCGCTCAACGGTGGCCACCTACGCCAACATCCACGACGAATTGCGCAAGATTTTCGGTCGCTCCAAAGATGCCAAGGCCGAGAGCCTGAAAGCGGGCGATTTCTCCTACAACACCGGCTCGCTGCGTTGCCCCATCTGCGACGGCACGGGCACGGTGAGCCTCGACGTGCAGTTCCTGCCCGACGTCGACATCCCTTGCCCAGAATGTAAAGGTTCGCGCTACAGCCGCAAGGCGTGGACGGTGAAAATCGAAGGCGCTTCGGGGCGCAAGGTCTCGCTGCCCGAGCTGATGGACGACGACGTGGAGCAGGCCATCGAGGAATGTGCCGCCCACAAGACCGTGGCGTCGCGGCTCACCACGCTCAACGACCTCGGTCTCGGCTACCTCACCCTCGGCGAAGCCACTCCGAGTTTGTCGGGCGGCGAAGCGCAGCGCCTCAAACTCGCCACCGAGATGGGCCGCGAGCAGGGCGACACGCTTTTTGTGTTCGACGAACCCACCATCGGCCTCCACCCCCTCGACGTCATCAAACTCATCGAAGTGTTTCAGCGCCTCATCGACCTCGGCGCGACTGTCATAGTGATAGAGCACGACCTCGACGTGATACGCAACGCCGACTACATCATCGACATGGGTCCCGGAGGAGGGCAGGACGGCGGCCGCGTGGTCGCCGCAGGCACCCCGGCCCAAGTGGCCGCCACCCCCGAAAGCATCACCGGCCGCTTCATCAGCTGACCACTCTGAAGTTTCTGGCGCTACTGCAACGCACACTCTTTTAATATAGTCCATATCCATCAGACGGCACTCAATAAAGACATCCGGTAGCATCTCTGTATGCATTCGTCTTTTGTAAAAAAATCGCTAACAAGTATCTACTTACGATTTATTATTGTAAGGTATCTTCCTACTGCTTATATTAGATATGTATCTAAATAATAGTATAATAATACTAATTATAGTTAAAATGTAATTGAGGCTTTTTTTATATAAATTATATTTTATATCTTTGCCGTACGTATAAAAGAATATGTTTTTTTTGATTGGACAATAAGAATAGACTATTTTAGTGCGATTTTAAATTATACAGTGTATAATTTGGTATATGTGCCTGTCTGTTGGTGTTTTCTTAATTTTTCTTTTCGAAAAAATATCTCAATTTGATTTTTTATGGCTACAATACTCACAAAAAAGAAATTCACGAATCATGCTGTAATTGAAGCTGATAGCGAAGGTCGTTACATCATAGACTCAATTATTGAAATTGACACTCAATCTGTACCGACGTCTAAATTCATATCGATCACCTTTCCAGAGAATAGTATTATTGAGTTCCGAGGCGAAGGACGCATTGTGTGTAATACCAACGTGGTGCTGAATCTTCAAGGTTCTCAAATTATAGCACTCTCTACTTGGATTTTGGGAAAGAATGTCTACTTCAGGGGCTGTGGGAACACTCAAGTACAAAGTGAGTGGTTTAATGATCCGGATTTAAAATCAAAGACATCTTCGGATCACTTTCATATTAATAAAGCATTAGCGTGCGCAGCTGCTTCAACTGATGAACCTGTTGGTGATTCCGTCAATTATGATGGGTCGGCCCCAGAAGTAGTTCTTCAGCACCGATTATATCATCTTACGGCATCAATTGAATTATGTAATGCATATTTCTTTCCTAATAATAGTTTCTCTTTTAGTTCGCCTACCTCCACGCAAACACAGTGTTCTGTTGAGCTTCATACCTTTTCTCTTCAAAGATTTACCTCACCTGGCTGTATTTCATCTGCTGATTCAAATACAAATTTCGCACTTATCAAGATTAAATGTCAGTCTGTAAATCTTAATGTTGATAGATTGAAAGGAGGAGAACGGCCTGCGGGCTCTACTACTATGGGCTATACACTTCAATACCTCGGTACAGGTATTGAATTCTCAGGCTATACCGAGAATAGCAACATCACTGTTCGTCATCTCCAACATCTCTATAGAGGTATTTCGGTTATTTATAATCCCCCTGCATCTGTAGATCCTAAAAAGTATCTAGCAGCTGTCCAATATACTCGTTTCTCGTTTCAGATTATTGATGCTGATTATGGATTTTATTTTGATTTGTATGATCCGGACGATAGTAGTATCAAAAGTTACTTCAACGAGAATTTGATTCTCGGGGGCAGACTCATGGGTGGTTTTGGTATCTATATTGAAGACCATTCAATGAATGCATCCGATATGGAATGGAAATTAGACGGAAATGTATTTGCCAATATTGGTTTCGAAGGTCTCCGTGCTATACCGCTGTATCTCCGTGGAATACATGCCTCAGAATTTACAGCACTTCGAATGATGGAAGCTCTTCCGGGGATTTTTGATAAGGAACCCTATAATGCAGATGCTGTATGGGTGGATCTCAAGAAGGTTGCCACTGTGAATATGAGTATTAAAGGAAGTCTTTTACCAAACCATTTCAAGGCGGAAAATTGTACGCATGTGATTGTGAATGGTTGGGTCTCAGACATGGACGATGCTACGCGTTTCCATTTCGATAGAATGGCTTTTCTGCCACTTAATTACGATGGACAATACACTTCATCGAACTTGAAAGTGATGACCTCTTCTATTCAACCGTACAATATGGAAAGAGAAGTGCGTTACACAGATGGATATTATCTTACGACAGATCCATATTCACATATAGAGCTTGGAGCTTTAATGCCGCTTAATAATACCCTTTACCTAAACAAAGCTGGAGAAAGGCATAAAAGCACCTGTCTTGTTTTACCAAGACAAGTTCGCCTAAAAGCTGAAACGGGTAAACCAGCTCTGTTCGTTAATCTTTCAGGGTTGCATCTTTTAACAAACTGGTTGTCAGAAATGACAATGGACATTGATGAAGGTAGTTTTATTATCCTCAGATATTGTTTTTATAACCCCGATGTAAACAGTAGTACTACAGGCGGTTCAGATTCTATACGTGGTATCCTTGTAGGAGAGGAACTGAAATCGGTTTCATTTATTAATCGATTTGAAGTTAAGATTTCGGAATCTGGTCGATATGGCCTGTCATTTAATAACCATTGGGATTTGATTCTCACTAAATTGGGTTAGCTTATGAAAACAATTCACTTTCGCAGAATAATCGTCGGGATATTTCTGCTTGTTGCGGCCATGAGCGGGTGTGCCTCTACGATTGAATATCGCCATGTGATTTATGAGGTGGGTTCTTATTATTGGACTGTTGTCGGAACTACTTTGACGGCGGATATACCAAACCGTAGTTTGTATATCACACCCTATGTGTTGCGAGAGTATTCTCCCGACAACTGGGGAGAGTATCCCGGCACTGAAATGAAGAAGTATCTGCCGCGTGAGATTTTCGCCAATAATGATATTATCACCGACGTTAATCCGAGTAATGCCTATACAAAAGGGTGGTTTGGCTCGAAAGCGTTCTATAATGCATCGTCACTTGGATGCTTTAATTTTTATTGGGAACCATATGGGCGGAATGTTGAGACTCCTGACAGTGTTTTTATGAATAGTCATGTCAGCAAAATTCACTTAGGGACGGCCAACGGGGTCACAATGCCTGTCGGCAAGAGTTTTGCCGAGGGGACCACTAACCTTGAGAGTGTATATCTCGGCACTGTGAGTGAATTGGGTGTAAACGCATTCAAAGGGTCTTCCGTCACGAGAGTATGGATCAGCGAATTAATCTCGAAGACTATTCCCGAGGGAGCGTTTGAGAATTCAAATTTTACCTCCTTTTCCTATGAGTATAATTTGAGCAATACTATGGAGATAACTCATTTCGGGAAGCGCAGTTTTAAGAATTCGAAGGTCACCACGCTGCCCTTTTCGTCGGCTGTCACCGTTGAAGAAGAGGCCTTCGACGGCACGCCGCTTGAAGAATTATTATGGTCGGCGAATCTTAGCACCATAGGCGCGAGAGCCTTCCGCGGTACTCGTCTGGAGGAAGTCTTTCTGCCCCCGGTCATCGAGTCGATAGGCGAGGGCGCATTTGCGGGGTGCGACAGGCTTACAGCCGTCTACATCTCCAACCCCGAACCACCGGCCATCGTGTGGGACGCCGCCAATCCCTCGCGTTGCTCGTTTCCAGCCGGAGTGAGCATCTACGTGCCCTCGTATGCCGTCGGAGTCTACAAGAATTTCACCGACGCCAACGGCACGAAAATCTGGGCCAACTACGACATTCAGCCGCTCCCGTCGCGTCGCGCCGACGGCTCGTGGGAATGGAGGGGAGTAATCTATAGCAAGGATAAAGTCAAGTCTGAATCAGAGGACTTCAGCGGCTACGAAATTTTGGGTTTCACACCCCGCAACGCCGACGACACCACGATAGAAATCGCGCGCGGGCCATTGAATTTCGATACCGGCGGCGGTCTCACGTTCTTCTACGACGCGCCCGATTCCTACATGAGCGTGATGTTTACCAAAAACAGTTTCCCGGGTAAAGAAGCAGTCAAAACCATCACCACCGTGCCGGGTGGCTATGCGAGTGTATTGTTTGAAGAAGGAGCGTTCGAGGAAACGGCCATAGAGAGCATCAGCGCCAACCTAATATATGTCTACGCTGATGCTTTCAAAAACAGCGGCCTTAAGGAAATCAAAAACAAGGTTTGGACGTACGTATTTGAAGGCGGGTTGAGAGACACACCTCTGTTGGAGCATATTGCAGGCAAACTCTACATCTGTGGCGCAGAGGCTTTGAAGAAATCCGGAATAACCGGAATTGAGACGGAACCCAGCTTCCTGACCACCGATAAACGAAATTGTGATTATCTTCATGAAGGAACATTTGAAGACTCGTCACTGAAGAGCATCGCGAGTGCCGACGGCACACCTTTCGAATGTAAGGTGAGCACCATCAGAGAGCGAGCGTTCAAGAACGCGCCGCTTGAAAAGCTTGACATCACGTGGCCCAACCTCACCACGATAGAGGATGAGGCCTTCTCGGGCACGAATCTCGACACTTTCGCGTGGGGCGACAAACTCGCCTACGTAGGACGGGAGGCATTTGCCGGAACACGGTTTGAGAAACTGCGTCTGCCCGCCACGCTCAAAACCATAGACGCAGGCGCGTTCGCCCGCTGCGAACAGCTCACCGACGTGTGGGCGCTGACCATCGAGCCCCCGGCCATCGTGTGGGACGACAACAATCCCGACCTCTGCACATTCCCGCCGCGCGTGAAGGTGCATACGATGCCCTCCTATGTGAAATTCTACCAGGCCGACGAGGCTTGGAAGCATTACATCATCATGGGCGACGGACAGATTTCGGCCATCGACGCGGTGCAGGGCGAGACGGAGGCCGAAGCAATAAGCGTTGCCGACGGAAGAATCGTTGCCGATGGCCGCGTGGAGGTCTTCACCCCCGACGGCAGACTTCTTGCCACAGGCCTCGCCGCAGAGCTTCCGACCCTCCCCGCGGGACTCTACATAGTGCGCACCCCCGCCACGACAGCCAAAATCGTAATCCGCTGACGTGTCGGAGGGAGTGCGCTGAGAGGCCGTTCAATGTTCGAATGTGGCCTCAAGCTGAGGATTGGGGGCGAGGAAGACGCACCGTTTGTATTTCGTGGCGAAAATCTCGAAACACTTGTTGCAGTGTATGCAGCGCGAGGCGGCGGTCTCGCCTTCGGCAAGCCGCGTTATGAAATCGGGCTGAGTCAGCAGCGCGCGCCCCATCGAAACGAAATCCGTGGTTTCGAGCACACGTTCCATGGCCTCCTTCGTGTAGATGCCTCCGACGAGCGAGAGCGGTAACTGCGGGAATTGCTCACGCAGATACTTCACGGCCTCGAGATAGTAGCACTCGTCGGTTTTGGCCCGACGCGTAAAGTCGGAACCGCTGATTTCTACAAGGTCGACGCTACTTCTGACAAGCTCACCGACATAGAATGCCAGCAATCCGTAATCGTCGACACCCTCGGCGGTGTTATGGGCGTTGAGTTTGACGTAGATGAGAAAATCGTCGCCACACACGCGGCGGATGCCCTCGACAATCTCTTTCGGCAGGCGGATGAGGTTTTCGTCCGACCCCCCATAGCGGTCGGTGCGGTGGTTGAGGTCGCGGTTGACCACCGCCTGCAACATATACCAATGGGCAATATGCACCTGCACACCGTCGAATCCCGCCTCCTTAGCCCGGCGAGCAGCCTCGACAAACCATTCGCCGGTCTGAGCCATTTGCTCCGTCGAAAGCTCGTTGAAGTCGAAGGGAGTGACCCCTTTCGGACCCGCCATTGAAATCTGAGCGATGGCTATCGCACCATACTCATGTATCTTCCCGGCAACGCGTTTCAGACCTTCGATGCGGTCGTCACTGCCGATAGAAGGCTGCGCAACGTCGGCACGATATTTCAGGTCGGGCGCTACGCTCAAGTGTCCTGTTATGACGGTGCCGACGCGGCCACGGCCTAAAGCGTCATACATTTGCAGTTCGGCCTCGCTGATTGAGCCGTCGGTGTTGTCGAGGTGGCTGTTTGTGGCGCTGCGGATAAAACGGTTGGGCGCGGTCTTGCCTCGGAGTGTAAAGGGTGAGAAACAGTCTTTTTTCATCAGATGTATCTTTTTGCTTGTAAAGCCTCATCCCAACAGCAGGCGGCGCTCTTCGGCTACGGTGATGGGCGAGGAGTGGCCCGAAAGCAGGAGGGTGCGGTCGGGGAGGGTAAGGATTTTGTTGACTATCGAGTCTTCGAGTACGCGGCGGTCGCCCCCGGGGAAGTTGGTCAGGCCGGGGCCGTGCTGATAGAGCAGGTCGCCCACGAAAGCGGCCTCTTCTTCAGGCGAATAGTAGGTCACCGAGCCGGGCGTATGCCCCGGGGTGTGAATCACTTTCAGGTAGAACCCGTTGTTTTCCCTGAGGCGGATGGTCTCGCCGTCGTGAAGCTCCTCGTAGTGGGATACGGTGATGGGGTGTCCCGAGTTTTCGCTGAGATTCAGGTAGGGGTCGTTGAGGTAGGGGGCTTCCTCCTCGTAGACGAAAATCGGGGCGTGAAGACGCTCGCGAAGTACCTCTGCGGCTCCGAAGTGGTCGAAATGTCCGTGGGTCAGCAGGATGCGTTCTATCTTCCAGCCGTTGCTCTTTACGGCGTCGTAGATTAGCCCCGCCTGAGCGCCGGGGTCGATGATAAAACCGGCCTTTGAATGGTCGTCGATATAGAAATAGGTGTTTTCGGCGAATACGCCTACCACCTGCATTTGCTTAATCATGAGAGAGAGTATCAGATGAAAGAGGTCTCCGCGGCAGCGCGGAAACCTCATGATTTAGTGTTTTACAGCAATTGACAACCGTCGGGTCCGCACTGATGGGGGCGTTCGCCTTCGGGCTTTATGTCGGCCTCCGTGCCCTGACGGCGCAGTTCGCGTTCGAGAGCCGACTTGAAACCTTCGGTCGACATTGCGCCCGGCACGGCAAACTCGCCGTTGAACACTATGTAGGGCACACCATGCACGCCACGCATCGCGGCCTCACGCTCGTCGAAACGCACTTCGTCGTCATATTTGTCAGACTCAAGCACGGCCTTGACCTCCTCCTCGTTCATGCCCGCTTCGAGAGCCTTGGCGAGCAGCACGCCATGGTCGGCGAGCACGAGATTTTCAACGAAGTAGGCCTTGAACAGAGCCTCGTTCAGACGCCCTACGGTGGCGCGGTCATACTTGGCCTCGGCGAGTTTCATCAGCCGGTGGGCGTCGCGGGTGTTTGAATACTGCGTCGTGGCATATCTGAAGTCGATGCCGAGTTCGCGCCCGAGAGCCGAGATTTGCTCAATCTGCTGCTCGGCGCCTTCGAGCGAAAGACGATACTTCTTGGCGAATCGTTCGGGGGTCGACGAGACTACCTCCTTCGGGGTGGTCGGGTCGAGCTCGAAAGCTCGGAAATCTACGGTGACATCATCTTGCAAACCGAGTTGTTCGATAGCGTTCTGCAATCTCGTTTCACCGATGTAGCAATATGGACAGGCGAAATCGCTCCAGATGGTAAGAGTAATCATTGTGTTTTTCCTTTCTATTAAATTATGATTGAGTAAGTAAGTTCTAAAAATAAAACGATATATGTAAGAAAAAATTCTTGAACAGTAAAACTCGTTCTTTTTGGATGCTTTGAGCCTTTCGTTCAGGCGCATAGCTCGCTATGCTTCTTCACTCAAATCTCAAATCATCTCAAAAATAACTTCCTTTTATCTGTTCATTTATTTTTCTCACTTACTTATGATTTTTTCAAGTACGTTGGCGAAGACCTCAACCTCTCGCGGCGAAGAGATGGCGAGCAGCGCGTTGTGGCGTGCGGCGGCCACCTCGAGCACTCTTGCCTCGATGGCCTTGGCCTCGTCGGAAAGGTAGACCCGCAGGCATTTGTGACTGACCGTCTCTGTCGTCACGAGTCCCTTCTTTGCAAGGCCGGCCACGCAGCGGCATATCGAAGCCTTATCTTTGCCGGTCAGTCCGGCGATTTCGCATTGTTGCAGACCGTCGGCCGAATAGAGCGCGCGGAGCACGAGGTATTCCGTGGTCGTGATGTCGAGCCCGGCTTGGGCCAGAGCGTCGGCCAGACGGCTGAGGAGCGTCTGATATGCTTTGCCGAGCATACATCCCACGGCGGGGCTTTCGATATGTGTCGTTGAGTTCTTCATTCTGTCTTTATAACAACGCGCGGCGAAAATGGTTGACAATGCAACTATTTTTCCGGGCGATTTCCGTCATCGTCCGGCTCCCCGCTGGTTTACTTCGGCGGTAGGGTAGTGGTGTGATAAATAGAGGGTTGAGGTTGGTAAAGCATTACCGAGAGGCGCCAACACCCATCTGTCCGCCGACAATTTTGACTACTTTTGCAAGTAATAAGTATGTGTTCGAAATTATTTAATACATAATTCTTGCCCACAATCCCCGACCATGATTTCATCAAAAATTCTTGCCTCGGCACTGCTCGCCGCCTCTGCCCTCGGCTGCCATGCGGCCTCCGCCTCACTTCCCTCTGAAAAGGTGAAAGTGCTCACCACGACAACCGACCTCTCGGCCGACCTCACCCCATCGTTCATCGACTTCGGCACCTCAGGCACGACGCCCGCAGCCGCCATAAAGCTCAAGCCCGAAACGGAATATCAGACCATCGACGGCTTCGGGGCGGCCATCACAGGCTCGACGGCATACAATCTGCTAATGATGACCCCGGAAGACCGCGCCGCTTTCCTCAAAGAGACCTTCTCGCCCACCGAAGGATTCGGAATGAGCTATATCCGCATCTGCATAGGCTGCTCCGACTTCTCGCTGAGCGAATACACCTGCTGCGACGCCGAAGGAATAGAAAACTTCGCCCTCACCGACGAGGAGACGAAATATGTCATTCCCGTGCTCAAGGAAATTCTCGCCTACAATCCCGACCTCAAGATTATGGCCTCGCCCTGGACTGCCCCGAAGTGGATGAAGGTTGACAATCTCACCGACCTCCGTCCCTTCGACTCATGGACCTCGGGCCACCTCAATCCCAAGTTTTATCAGGACTACGCCACCTATTTCGCCCTTTGGATAAAGGCTTTCGAAAAGGAGGGGATAGCCATCTACGCCATGACCCCGCAGAACGAGCCGCTCAACCGCAAGAACTCGGCCTCGATGTTCATGGGCTGGGACGAGCAGCGCGATTTCGTCAAGACCGCCCTCGGCCCGACGTTCAGCCGTGAGGGCATCGACACCAAAATCTATGTGTTCGACCACAACTACAATTACGACAACATGCCCGAGCAGCAGAGCTATCCCACCAAAATCTATGCCGACGAGGAAGCTTCGAAATATATAGCCGGCGCGGCCTATCACAACTATGGCGGACACGTCGACGAACTCCTCGCCATCAACAAGGCCAATCCCGACAAAGAACTCGTGTTCAGCGAATCTACCGCCGGAAACTGGAACGACGGCGCCAACCTTCAGAAACGCCTCGTGGCCGACATGGAGCAGATTACTCTCGGCACCGTCAACAACCATTGCCGCGGCGCCATAATCTGGAATCTCATGCTCGACTCAAACCGCGGCCCCAACCGCCCGAAGGGTTGCACCACAGGTTTCGGTGCCGTGGATATCTCCGACGATTTCAAGACCATCCGCCGCAATTCGTTCTACTACATCATGGCGCAGATGTCGGCCGGAGTGCGCCCCGGAGCGAAGCGCATCGCCACCGAAGGCTTCACGGCCGACGGCCTGACATATTCGGCCTTCCGCAATCCCGACAACACCTTTGCCCTCGTGCTAAGCAACAGCAATCCCGAGGCCGTCAGCACGGCGGTCGACGACGGCAGCCGCCACTTTCCCGTCACCATCCCCGCAGGCGGCATCGTGACGCTCGCCTGGTAAGCCGGCACTACCGAATAATAAATACCCCCTGCCACAGATGTCTGTAGCAGGAGGTATCCTCTTTTTCCGTCACCGCCCGGTGGCGATGAGATATTTCGTCAGGTCTATCTGATATTGTCCGGCGGCCTCTACGAAACGGTCGTGCGACTGGCGGTAGAGGGTCTGACTCTTCAGCAGGTCGGTTATGGTGACCGTCCCGGCCTTGTAGTAGAGGCGGTTGAGACGCAGATTTTCGTTGGCTTGCTCTATCGAGAGGCGAGCCACGCCGATTTTGCGATAGGAGGTCTCGACGTCGTTCCATGCGTTTTTCATTCTCACTTTGAGCAGCTCCGAGCCGTCGTCGAGATTGTTGCGCGCTGCCTGCAACTGAAGTTTGCTTTTCTTCATGGCGTGCGAGCCGCCCCACCAGTCGGTGATGGGCACCGAGATTGTGGCAAAAAGCGAGGCCGTGCCGTGCCATTGGTTCAGCAGGTTGCTCTCGGTGTATCCGGCTCCGATGGCCACTTTGGGCAGATTTGCCCCGAGGGTCATGCGCCGCGTCAGTTCGGCGGCCTTCACTCCCTGCGAGAGCAGCCGGTAGTCGGTGGTGACGGTCAGTGCCTCGTCGGGGCTAACGAAGAGGCCGTCGGCCAACGCTATCGAGTCGGTCGCCGAGATGCTTCCGGCTATGTCGATAGGTTCGAGCCCGAGCCCGATGTATTGGGCCAGCATGGTCGAGATGATGTTGATGCCGTTAGAGAGTTCTATCGAGTCGGTCTCCATCTCGCCGCGCCGCAGCTGCACTTCGAGCAGGTCGTTGCGCAGCGTGATGCCCGCGTTGACGGCCACTTCCACCTGATATGAAAGAGTGTCGAGCAGCGTGATGAGCTCGCTGACGGTGGCGCGCTTGGCCTTGAGCACGGCGAGCTGCCAGTAGTATTGTTCTACGGTCTGCCGCACTTCTTCCTGACTCTGCCGCGTCTGGAGTTCGGCCACGGCCTCGCCCACTTCGGCAAGTTTGTTGCCGTTGACGATTTCGCCTCCCATGAACACCGGTTGCAGAAGCGTGGCGCCGGCCACGATGCCCTTCTTGATGAGGTTGAAGTCGTAGCTGTAGTCTACGGTGCCCCCCTCGGTCAGCCCGGGGATAGCAGGGAGCGGCACCGAGCCGTTGAAATCATGCTGGAGCAGGCTTTTGTCGGTGGTGAAGGCTATGGCGTTGACCGACACGTTGGGGAAGTATTTCGTGAAGGCCTCCTTGCGGGTCTCCTGCGCGGCGCGGCTCGAAAGGCGGGCGTTTTTTACGGCCACGTTGTTTTCGAGTGCGAGCTCGCGGCATTCGTCGAGGCTGAGCACCCGCTGCGCCGACAGCCCGGCCACGGCTGCCACGCAGAGGATTGATGTTATGATGGTGCGTTTCATTGTTGTGCTGTCTGAGGTTCTACGGTTTCCGGCTCGTCGGCATCGTCGGTGTCGTCTCCTGCCGATGTCTTGGCTACCGGCTTCTGTGTCTTCCAGTAGACCACCGGGATAATGGTCACGATGAAGAAAAACGAAATGATTGTGCCCCAGAAAATCACCATTGCCATGGGCATCCAGAGCGGGCTCTTGCCGAGCATCATAGGGATTACGCCTGTCGAGGCGGCCGTCGAGGTCAGGAAGATGGGACGCATTCTGCGCTTGGCCGATTCGAGTATCGAGTCTTTCAGACTGAGGTTTTCGCTCACCTGCAGGTCGGCGGCATAGTCAAACATGATTATCACGTTTCTCACGAGAATACCCATGAGGCTGATGATGCCGAGCGTACACGTTATCGAGAAGGCCACGTCGCTTATCCATAATCCGAAGCCCACGCCGGGGATACAGAACACGATGCAGCCGAGAAAGACGAGGCTCAGGCGCACGTTCTTGTAGTGGAACAGCAGAATCATGAAGATGATGACCACCGACAGCATGAGTGCCGACATTATCTGCGGCAGGATGGTCTCGGTGTTTTCCAGTTCGCCGCCGTAGCTGACGGTGACTCCTTCAGGCAGGTCGAGACGGTCGATTTTCTTGGCAAGCTCGTTGTTTGCGTCGATGGTGTTATACTCGTAAGGCACTCCGGCATTGATGTAGATGGTCTGCACGCCGTTCAGGTGGGTTATCTGCCCTACCCCGGGCGAGGGCACCACGTCGGCCATCTGTCCGAGGGGGGCGTTTTCTACGGCCATGATGGGTATCAGGCCTGTCTCAAGCTGCGGCGCGGTGGCTTTGTCGGCCTCGGGCGTGCGCACCACGATTTCTTTGGCATACGAGCCGTCCCAGATGGTGGCCACGGGCACCCCTTTGCCGTAGCGCAGGGCGAGGTTGAGCTCCAGGCCGCTCGTGCTCATGCCCAGACGCGACATGGTGGCGGGGTCGGGCTGCACGAGGGTAGCCATGAGCGGCAGGTCGAGCGACGAGCGCACGATGTCGAGTTTCGGGTCGCGCTGCATGATGGCCTGGATGGTGTCGGCCACGCGACGCAGGTCGGCGAAATTCTCGCCGCTGATTTTCACCATGATTGGATAGTCGGCGTTGCTGTAGCTCAACTGTTTGAATCGTATTATCGCATCGGGGAAATAGTCTTCGTATTTCGCCGTGTATTCGTGAAGCACATCCTCCGTGTCGGCGTTCGACCCTGTGTTGACGATAAACTGCGCGAAGTTGGGCCCTCCCACCTGCGGCGCATACGTGGTCTGGAAGCGGGGCGACGAGCAGCCGTGGAAGTTGGCTATCGAAACCACGCGCGGGTCTTTGGCCAGGATGGCCTCCAGTGAGTCGGCCACTTCGCTCGTGCGTTCGAGCGCGGTGCCGGTAGGGAGATTGATTTCTACGGCAAACTGGTTGCGCTCGGCTATCGGCATCATCTGCATCGGACGGCTGATGAGCATCCAGATTCCTGCGGCCATGAAGACGGCGCAAATCAGGGTCAGCAGCCCCGGATGTGCGAAACACCAGTCGGCCACTTTATTGTAGAAGTTCTGCAGGCGGGTGAGGAGCGACACATGTTGGCGTTTTCCGCCCCCCTTGCTCTGATAGACGGCCTGGGCTTTGTCGGGTTTGATGAAGAAATACTGCATGAATGGCACGTGGAGCGTCGCTATGACAAACGAGCTGACGAGGATGATGGTGATGGCCCAGGGGAAATCCGTCAGGAAGTCGTGCATGTCGCCCGTGATGGTCAGCAGGAACGGGAAGAAGGTACACGTGATGGCCAGTGTGGCCGAGAAGATGGCTTTCAGGAAGATTGATGCGCTTCGCAGGGCGGCCTTTTTGGGCGGGATGCCCTCGGCGAGCTGTTCGACGTAGTTGTCGATGATTACCACCGAGTCGTCTACGATAAGTCCCAGCGACACGATGAGACAGGCCAGTGTCACGGTGTTGAGCTCGAAGTCGAAGGCGTAAAACAATCCTATCGAAACGAAGATGGTCAGCGGGATGGTCGAAGCGGCCACCAGGGCCACTCTCAACGGCAGAAGCACCATCACCGAGATGACCACGGCCACGATGGCTATGAGAAGCTCGTTCATGAAGTTCCACACGCTGGCGTTGACCACCTCCGGCTGGTTGGTGATTTTGAAGAGGGTCACGTCTTCGGGCAGCGTCTCCTCGAAGGGTTTCATCTTTTGGTCGACGAGGCGCCCCATCTCTACCACATTGTTGCCCTTTTTCATCTCGATGCTGAGCAGCAGACACTTTTCGCCGTTGTTGGTGATGTAGCTGTCAGGCTCGGGATACTCCGTGCGGATGTCGGCCACATCGCGCAGTCTCACCGACTGGCCCGAAGGTAGCGACATGATGAAGAGGTCTTCGAGTTCCTTGACGCTCGTCACAGGTTTCTGCACGTAGATGGGCGATGTGTATTTGTCAGAGCGAAGCGAGCCGCCGGTGGTCTTCAGCCCTTGCGCGGCAAGCGTCGCCGTGATGACTTTGTCGTCTATGGCATACTTGCTGAGTCGTTCGGGGTCGACGACGACGGCTATCTGTTCGTTCTGCATACCGCTGACGGTCATCGTCCCTACGCTCGGTATCACGCGCAGGCGCTCCTTCAGCTGGTCCATGTATTCTTTCAGCTCGCGGTAGGTCTTCGTCTTGCTCTGCATGGTCAGCAGGATGGCCGAGGTCTCGCCGAAATTTGAAATGAGCTTCATGCCGAGCACACCCGGCGGGAGGGTCATCTTCAGGTCGTCGAGTCCCATGTTGAATTTCGCCCAGAACTGGTCGGCGTCATACACGTTGTCGTCGAGCTGTATGAATGTCATTACCATTCCGTTGGTGGCGTTCGAGCGCGTCTTGGTCTTGTCGACTTCCTTGAATGAGAAGATGTAATCTTCCATCGGTTTCATCACCTGGTCGGTCATCTCGCGTGCGTCCGCGCCGGGATAGACCGCCGCGAGCACTCCCTCGCGTATGGTGATTTCAGGAAATTCGTTCTTGTTCATCTTGTCGAGGGCGTAGATGCCGAACAAGGTCAGCATCACCACCACAAGAAGCACCACGCTATGATTGTTGAACCCCCATCTCACCAACGGCTGGATTTTCACCGGCGGGGGAGTCTGTGTGTTTTTTTCGTCTGCCATTTCTCGAATGTTTTGGAGTTGTGTCACCTTGCGTCGCGGCTCACTTGTCGATTGGCTCTACGGCCATGCCTTCGCTCACCTTCTGCATGCCTTTCACTATCACGCTTTCACCCTTCGAAATGCCTTCGGCTATGATTACGCCGTTGTTGGTGTAGCCGCCGAGTTTGACCGGGCGCTTCACGCTCTTGCCCCCTTCGTCGAGCCATACGAATGTGTTGTTGTCGGAGTCGAGCAGCACCGCCCCTACGGGGAGCACGAGCTCATGGTGGGTTTCGTTGTCGGTCAGGGTCACGTTGCAGAGCATTCCCGGAAGCATCTTCTTGTCGGGATTGTCGCACGTGAATTTCACCGTGTAGGTTCTCGACAGCGGGTCGGCCACCATGCCTTTGTCCGACAGCTTCGCCGTGGCCGTGTAATTGCCGAGCGCGCTCACGGTGATGTTGGCCTCAGTCTTGTCGCCGATGGCCGAGATTTCATCTTCCGACACCGAAATGTTGATTTTCACCGGATTGATTTCAACGAGCTTCACCACAGGCACGCCCGGTGCCACGGTGCTGCCCGCGTCGGCCAGCTTCTGCGAGATGTAGCCGCTGGTCGGAGCGTAGATTCTCGCATCGCCCAGAGCGTTGCGCGCTATCTGAGTGGCCGACTTCGCCGCAGCGAGCGAGTTTTCCACTTCCACCCACTTCATGTCGGGCAGTGCGTTGGCATCGTGGAGCATCTTCATTCTGTTATACGTATCCTGCGCCGTGGCTTGCGCCGCCTCGGCAATCTTGACATTACTTTGCAGCGAAGCCGCGTCGACTTCGCCAATCAGTTGGCCTTTCGTCACAAACTGTCCCTCTTCAACGGCCAGATGGGTCAGCGTCCCCGGTATCTTGAAACTCAGCACCGTACCGTTCGACTCTTCTATCACGCCGCTGTAAGTACGTCCCGTCGCGACGGCCGACTCCGACATGACTTGGGTCTCCACCCTCACAGGCGCAACCTCTTTCGTTTCATCCTTATGGCCGCACGAGCTGACGAGTAGGGTAGTGGCAACAGCAAAACACGACACAGCCGTCGTGAAATCTTTTTGTCTTAGTAACATAATGTGATGCAATCTTAAAGCGTTGTTGAAATTGTGTGATGTAATGTTCGAAGAGAGGTGGAGTCTCTCATGCTCGCTTGCAAAGATACGCTCCTTTCTATTCAAAACAATGCGATAAAAACAAAAGTTCACAACCCGCCCCTCCCTTTTCCCTTTCAATCCCTCACCCGCGCCTCCTCGACGCCTCGGATAGCTCTGATTCCCCTGATTCCTCTGAAAACGTCCACCCCAAAGGTCTGCGGTCTCCGCCCCCGTCTCTCTCCGCGTCTGTTGGTTTTGTCTTCGGGTGTAATCATCTCACCCACCCGCAGACTAGACGCGACAACGTCTCCCTCCGCGACTT